>JBAUFP010000351.1:0-3866 GCA_049679205.1 bacterium
TTCGAGAATAGAGTCGAATCGAGAACGAAGAATGTCATTGTATGATAGAAACTTAGGGCACGGTTTTTAGTTCTTTACAGATACAGCGCAAACCTAAAGGTTTGCCCTACTTCTTGATAGTAAGACAACAGGGTGTAGTTATGGAGTTAGGGTTACGCGGCCTGGGTTTTTGGCGGTTATACGACCGATAATCGCAGAGTTACTCTTATACTTCTGCCTGAAGACATCAAGTTTGCTATCGGGCAAGACGACGATCAACCCGCCCGAAGTTTCCGAACCGAAGATCAGATTCACTAAATTAGAGTCGCTCTTGCATTTGTCGACCCGATTGCTGAATGAATTTAGATTCATGGTTATTCCAGGTTCGAAAATACCCTGGTCGAGGATTTCTACGGCACCTTTGTGTGTTGGTATCTTTGATAGAGATATTTCGATGCCTATCTTACTCGCCTCAGCCATTTCAACGAGGTGTCCAATGAGTCCGTATCCAGTAACGTCGGTTGCGGCATGCGCGCCTGCCGCGCGCATCGCGAAGGAAGCATCGCGGTTCAAAGTGGACATTGCATCGATTACCGGCTTCATATCGATGCCTTCATCTTTGTCCATCAGCATGGCTTGGATAATCGTTCCGACGCCGACTGGTTTGGTTAGTATGATCACATCGTCGGACTTCGCACCGGCATTGGAGATGATCCGGTCAGGGTGTATGTAACCCAGCACCGAAAGGCCGTACATCACTTCAGGCGATGCAAAAGTGTGGCCACCGATAGTGGTGACGCCAGCTTCTTTTGCCTTATCATTTCCACCTTTAAGTATTTCGCCAAGTATCTTGGGATCGCCCATTCCCGGGTAGCCGACAATATTCAGAGCTAGTTTTGGGTCGCCACCCATTGCATATATGTCAGATATGCAATTAGCTGCAGCAATCATGCCGAAGGTGTAAGCGTCCTCGACTACTGGGGTGAGAATATCTATCGTTTTGACTAATGCGAGCTCGTCGTTCAGACGGTAAACACCCGCATCGTCTGCAGTATTCGTACCCACCAGCAGGTTAGGATCTTCTATGGGTGGCAAATAGGCAAGTGCCTGCGCCAACTGCGCGGCAGAGAGTTTTGACGCTCAGCCCGCACACTTGACCGTTGCCAGGATACCCTTTTTCTTGTGATCGGTCATGATTGGATTATATATGCTGAAATGCTCGTGTCAACCGTGCAAATTTTCTCTAAAGATGCTTTTTTTATCAGAATGAGCGCTTTGATTCTTATGCTAGTTTATCGGGGCGCGCTGGCCATTGCTTGACACCAATCTACCGGTAGCAATTAAGGCGATACCTGAAACAAGCGAGAGAGATGCACCGAGCATGAGTGCGGTCTGGAAACCAAAACGCTGCCACAAAAAACCCATCAAAAGGTTGGCCGGTAGGAGCGTGATCCCAACCACAGTATGGTAAATCCCAAAAGCGGTGGCGCGTATCTCGGATGCCGTAAGGTCGGCAATGTAAGCTCGTAGATTTCCTTCGGTGAATCCGTAATACAAGCCGTAGATTATAAATATCAGCCAAATCAGAGATGAACTGTGGTTAAAAGCAAAGGCGGTATAGCATGCCGAGAATATTAGGAGCCCCAGGAAAATCGTCTTGCGCCGGCCTATTAGATCAGACAGTATGCCTGCAGGGTATGACCAGAGGAAGTAGGATAAGTT
The DNA here is from genome assembly GCA_049679205.1 of bacterium. Lineage (GTDB taxonomy): Bacteria > Hydrothermota > Tepidihabitantia > SM23-42 > SM23-42 > SM23-42. Next base: position 1,702 of record JBAUFP010000351.1, read on the forward strand.
GAAGACAAGCCATAGTAGGGGTATCAGTGTTGCCGATACACCGATGTTCCTGGCTCTCAAGATCAGGAAAGCATCAGATGAGTTGCCGAGTGTGAATACGACCATGATAACCAAGAATATCTTGAGTCGGGTGTCAAGTTTTTTGAAAGAAAACTTGAGTAGCTTTCTGGTCTCGGGCACGATTTCTTTCACCCCAAGAAGAATGATCGCTACTGCAATAGTGCCCGGAATGATAGCCAGTCCAAAGAGTAATCTGTAATTCTGTTGCGAAAGAGACAAGATGATGAATGCAGCCACGGGACCAAGTGTTGCACCTAAGGTATCGAGTGCGCGGTGAAAACCATATGTTCGTCCGTAGTATCCATGTTTAGATGAATCCGCGATGAGTGCGTCACGCGGAGCAGTTCTGATACCTTTGCCCACCCGGTCTGAGAATCTGACCATGAGGACATGCCAGCCTTGGGTGGCAAACGCGAGTAACGGTTTGACCAGTGCTGAAAAAGTGTAGCCGATGAAGATAAAGAGTTTTCTCTTCTTGAGGCGGTCTGAAATATAGCCGGAAAAGGTTTTTAGAATGCTTGCCGTGGATTCGGCGATCGCTTCAATTAGACCTATGAAAAGAGGTTGTACCTTTAGTACTTCTTTTAAAAAAACTGGGATGATCGGATACGCCATCTCGGTTGAGAGGTCAGTGAACATACTGACCAAACCGAGCGAGAGGATATTTCTACCTAGCCATTTAATGTTCCTGGCAGGTCTAGTGTTCACCTAGTCGGAGGGCAGTATGTAGATAAAGACCGTATCTACTTCGCCGAAAATATCGGGTGTATAGAATTGATTAGGCCAATTCGGATTCTCCGTGCCGTCAAGACCGATCGTTACCAGGTTTCCTTGCCTCTTACTCGTGCCATAGCATACGCTGTCCATCTCGAAGAAACCGGCTATTGAGTCTTGCGTCATTGTGGTATCGTAGCGTAGACGTCCGCTGTTGACATTATAGGGATTGATATCGTAGATCCTTACAATCAGGTTATTAACTCCCTGTTGATTGTCGTTGTTTATCATATAGCCATAAAGATGACAGATGAGTGGTTCTTCTTCCTCTCCGCCACAATCTATAGCCACCAGAAAAAGCAACAAGAATGAACAAAACAATACTTTCTTCATAATGCACCTCATGAGCAGTATAAAGATTGTCCTTGAAAAGTCAAGGCATCTGAGTATAATCGTGTGGATTATGAAGATACTGGTTTTGGCTGTTCCGGTTGGCACCGGACACATGAAGGCAGCAAAAGCGATTATGCAGGCGTTGAAGAAAATTGCTCCAACTGCCACAATTAGATTTGAGAATTGTTTTGACTGGGTTTATCCGCTGTATGGGCAGGTGTATACCAAAATATACGATTTTGCCCAGAAAAAAGCACTCGGTTTGATAAAATTCTTCTACGGCGGGATCGGGGTAGAATCTGGATCCTCTGCATTCATGTATAAGTGCCATAAAATACTTGCTGACCGCTTTTCGGATCTACTGAGGGAATATCAGCCAGACTATGTGCTTTGTACTCATTTCTCGTCGGGGTATTTCTCAGCGCTATTTAAAAAGGATTTCGGCTATAAACTAGGTATTGTCGTGACTGATTACTATGTACACCCCCACTGGGTAAATAAAGAGATCGACCATTATTTCATTCCCCATGAGAGTCTTACTGAACAGATTATGTCCTATGGTGCAAAAAGAGAACAAGTATGTCCTTTTGGTATTCCGATTGGCCTTGAACTCGAAGCGGGCATTGACAAGGCTGCCGCCCGTAAGCGGTTTGGTCTGTCGGAGAAACGTATTTCGGCAACGATCATGGGCAGCAGGGTCTTTGGTGGGGAGTGGTTTGAAGTAACGCGCGAATTAGTCGATTTTGATTATGATTTCTTGGTGTTGTGCGGGGATAATAAAGAAGCCGCGGGTAAAATAAGCAGGCTCAAGGGTAAGTCGAATTTGAAAGTCCTGGGTATGGTAGAGCGTATTCATGAGTTAATAGGAACAACCGATATCCTGATCACTAAGGCCGGTGGTATTACCAGTACTGAAGCTGCCCAAGCAGCACCCGTATTGTTTTTTGCCAATTCGATTGTCGGGTTGGAAGACAAAAACGAGGACTTCTTTATAGGAC
>JBAUFP010000352.1:0-1535 GCA_049679205.1 bacterium
GTGTAATGATACGGAAGGTAATATATTTGGCCTGATGGAAGACGATCCAAGCGCTAAGTAGTGTTTTCTTATCTTGTTGTCTTTATAGTCATCGCCTTCGGAATGCAGATATATTCGAACCGGAGGAATGCAGTAGTCAACGACCAAACACGTGGCGTTATCAGGTCTCAGCAGGACCTGCTTGCGGTGAAAAACGCAATCAACCTGAGTATGAGACTCGCCGTTATCTATATATTGCTCTTCGTGTTATTCATTCTGCTAATGGGACTGTCAGTTGCGCGCGGCGGCTCACTGGGGCAGGCCGCCTTATGCCTCTTTATTTTTGGCATTGTCACGCTGCCTTTAGGACTGATCGGCAAAAGCTACGAGAAGAGGATAAAGACGCTGCAGGTTGAAGCCGATGACCCGCAGATCAAGGAGAAGTTCCGGCAGTATCTTAAACAATGGAATGAAGCCCGATTTGGATTGTCTGATTAGTCGAGGTTTCACCGGTTGGATATTGTTCATATAAAAAATCTATTTGAAGGAGGTTAAGTTGAAATACGTGGTCTTATTTGTATGCACGTTGCTTTTAATGGGTGTCGCGAATTTTGGGGCAACCGAGACACTGGAAGGATACATCGCAGAAGCCGAGGGCTACAAGAATACCGGGCAGTTTGACCAAGCAGTGTCAACGATGGAACAGGCTGTTATAGAGTATCCCGAGCATACCGATGCTCATGCACAGCTCGGTATCATGTTGAGTGAAAAGGCGCAGCGAACTCGAGACTATATGGAAATCTTTGAGATCGCAAATCGCGCGTTCTCGGCTTGGGATAAGGCGCTCGTACTCGATCCGAATAACTTCATTGCCAGATTCTATCGCGGAGCCTGGGCCGTCAACATGCCTAAGTCTGTGGGGCGATTGGACAAAGGAATAAATGATCTTGATATCATAACTCAAGCATTAGAACAATCTCCAGATCCATCCTCAAAGGAAAGACTCTTGGAGGCATATCAGCATTTGGCGATTGGCTATCAAAAGAATACTGAGTACGGTAAGGCAAGAAGCGTGCATGAAAAAATCATTGCGCTCGTTCCAGAGACTGAATATGCAGAGCAGGCTCAGCAGAATGTCGAGAAAATTGAGAAATTTGAAAAATGGCAGGCCGAACGCGCAAAAAGTTTGCCTGATGATACTCCCGAGATTATCAGGCTCAAGGAGAAAGTTGCCAAGGAACCAGCCCGGTTTGATCTTCTTCTAAGCTTAGGTAAAGCTTATTACGATATTGAAAACCACGAAGAAGCAGCGAATTTATTGCGAAAGGCTGTGAATATTGATCAGTCGAGCAGCGAGGCCTATAAATTATTAGCTTTTTCTCTAAATGGAATGAATGCCGTTGGCTACGATCCGAGGATCTACCTGGACACAGATTTCCGTACCGACCTTGCATTAGAAGCCACTGCCGCCTTGGATAAGGCAGTTGCGCTCGCTCCAGAGGACATTGAACTGAGATTTACACGTGGCGTCGCCAGTGTGCAGATGCCGTTTTTTG
>JBAUFP010000353.1:0-4506 GCA_049679205.1 bacterium
ATCATATTCACTCCGAAGCGGATGGAACAAGAAATGAGTAAAATAAAAGATGCCTCTTCTGCTCTTAGATTCGCAATCGATCGGGAGTTAGACTCAATATTGTATTATCAAGAAGTCAAGAACCTTATCCCACAGAACCAGCGCGGTTTGATCGACAATATAATCGAAGAAGAGAGACGCCACTTCGTGAAACTGACAAAATGTAGTAGTGATATCGCTGCCAGCTGTGTCCGCAAAGATGAATAAAGCCTGACGAAAGCAGAGCAAGGAGAAAAAAAGCGTGAAGGCAAAATCAAAAAAGAAAGCAGGAATAAAGAAAGGTGACAAATACCGGTGTGGTGTTTGTGGCTTAGTTATCAAGGTCGATGATGCATGCGGCTGTGTTAATATGTGTGATATCGTCTGCTGCGACAAGCCAATGAAGAAAAAAAGAAAAACAAAGTAAAACAACGAGGAGGTAAAAATGGCATCGAAAGAAATGCTTGAGATGTTGAACAAGGCAATCGCCCGGGAATTACAAGTGACGGTCCAATACATGTGGCAACATGTCATGTGGAAAGGCGTGAAGGGGTTTGCAGTAAAGGACGAACTGAAAAGCATCGCCGTTACCGAAATGAAGCACGCCGAAGAAATCGCCGAGCGTCTTACCTACCTTGGCGGTACTCCGACTACCAAACCTGAACCGATTTTTGTGGGCGGGAATCTTAAGGAGATGATTGAACGTGATAAGCAGGATGAGGAAGGCGCAATAAAGATGTACAAACAGGCGATCCAGATGGCAGAAAAGGAAGGCGATCAGGTCACCAAGAGGATGTTTGAGAAGATATTAGCTGACGAGGAAGAACACCACGATACATTTTCTGGCTTGCTGGAGGAAATCTAAGTAGCATCCACGGCTGTTGGCTAACGGGTCGCTGATTATAAACTCAGTGTCTGATTTGTATACGATAGCCGCGGCGCCAGCAGATGCACCGGCAGCAATAGTGAGGGGAAGAATATCTTCCCCCTCCTCCGGCTGAAAAATGATCCAATATAGAAATAGGAAAGAGGTAGCAAATGGCAGAAGTAACAGGTGAAATAATTGAAATCATTAAAGAATCAATTAAATTAGAATTGGATGGCCAAAGTTTCTTTGAGTATGTGGCGGACGCCACGCATAATGAATTGGGCAAGAAGATGTTCCATAAACTGGCCAATGATGAAGCGCAACACCTAAAGGTTTTTAGCGATATATTTACCACGATGGTTGGCGCGGACTGGAAGAAATATGTGGGCGATATGCAACCGAAAGGCAAGGCACCAATGATCGAGGCCCTCGCGAAAAAGGTAGCCAGCGGAGGCAAGGAAAGTCGCGCCAGTGAACTCGAAGCCATCAGCATCGCGATGGATCTGGAAAGAAACGCGATTGAGTTCTTCTCCGGCGCAGCGCAAAAAACGAGTGATGGCAAGGCATGCGACATATTCAATAAGATTGCTGATGAAGAAAGACTGCATTATGATTTGCTGCAGGCTCAGTACGACTATCTCTCCAATTCCGGTTACTGGTTTGATGTTGCAGAATTTAGGATGGATTCGAAATACTGACGGTCATTGTGCGCATAACGATAAACACTCACCCGGATAACTAGTGGCACCTACGGCACTACGCACGATAATCCCCATCCTCCTGCTCGCCGGCATCGGATTCGGTTCCCGTAAGATAGGAATTCTGAAAAGCGGTGATGCGCGTGTGCTGAGTGCCTATGTCTACTGGTTTGCTCTGCCTGCCTTGTTGCTCGCTAACATCGCAGAAACCAGATTCGATGCAGAAACTATGCGTTTCATGGCAGCCGGTGTCACCCCGGTGTTGATTGTATTCTTTCTCTACCTGATAATTTCGAAAATCTTTTCCTTATCCAAAAACACCACGTATCTGCTAACTCTTAGTACAATCTTCGGCAGCTGGGGTTTCTTTGGCATACCGTTCGTTATGTTCGCCTTTCCAACACGTGAAGCAGAAAGACTTGCCATCCTATCACTCGTTTCTATCGCGGTTGTCAGTGTCACGATTTCAATAACCCTGCTCGAGTACTATCGGCTTGAGAAGACAACGATCTGGCATGGTCTATACACTGTTCTCAGAAAACTATCCGGAAATCCGCTCATCCTCTCCATCGTATTTGGCTTGGCACTCGCACTCACCGGCATAAAGATTCCGCCCCTTATCCTGAAACCTATACATATGCTCGGAAGCACTACTGCAACCGTGGCCATTTTTCTGCTCGGAGTATTTCTCTATGGTCGGAAGTACACAAAGATACTGTATGCTGTACGGTTAAGCACTCTAAAGGCAATATTTCTCCCCGTCATCGCATTCTTCACCGTCGGTCTTTTCAACCTGTCCGAACCGCACCGCTCAATCATAGTCCTCATGCACGCCATGCCGGTTGCCCTCTCGATGATTGTTTTAAGTGAACGCTACGACTTCAACAAAGAGACATTTGCTTCCCTTATTCTTGTGACTTCCATTGCAGCAGGCATCTACCTTAATCTATGGCTCTTAATACTGAGCCAGCATTAGCGCTACGTAGTAGAGCATGTTTGAGAAAGCAATCGATCCTGGAGGAAATCGCTCGCTTCGCGCGAGAATCCACTCATCAAGAGAATGGGGATGATTGCATACGCCGGGCTTTCATGCACTTCGAAGAGATAATCACTAATTTGAGATGTTAAGCCTTCTAATATGAAATTTATATAATGTTCTAATATTTAGTACTAAATATTCGTTTCGTTAAAGTGTCTAAATAGCATAGGTTTTCAATAAAAGGAGCAAATATGGAGAAATCTAAAGCAATTGAGGGGCTTAAAATCGCTCTTCAAACTGAATTGAATGGCATTGAGTTCTACAGGGTCGCAGCGGAGAAGACAGTGGATGAGAAAGGTAAGCAATCATTCCAAATGCTGGCGGAAGATGAGGTCAAACACTTTAACGCCCTGAAACAGCAGTACACCTCTCTTATCGAAGAAAATAAGTGGCAAAGTATGGACCTGGGTAAGGCACCGATCTTTAAGGGCGACAGTCCGATATTCTCTGACGAATTAAGGGACCGCGTAAAAGGCAGGCACTTTGAAGTCACGGCGTTGAGCATTGGTGCTCTTCTGGAAACGAATTCGATCGATTTCTACCGCAAGATGAAAGAAGGGACTGATGAACCAGCGGCCAAGGAGTTGTTCGGTCAGCTAGAAGAATGGGAACAGACTCATCTCCAAGTAATCACCAAACAGCTTGATTTGATAAAAGAAGACTACTGGGCTGAGCAAGGTTTCACGCCGCTTTTCTGAACCAAGGATCTAATCGGGCTAATGTTATTGACACTAATAGAAAACCAAAGAAAATCCTGGATTGCATTGGTTTATATTGTCCCCAACCATTATTACAGGCGCGTGAAGGCATTGACTCAATAGAAGTCGGCGAAGTGCTCGAGGTGCTGGCTGATGATCCGGCGGCCGAGGAGGACATTAAGCGTTTTGCCAAGCGCACGGGACACGAAATCATCGTTTTCGAGAAAGAACGTAATACGCTGCGTTTTCTCATAAGGAAAACCAAATAGGAGGATTGTATGAAAAGCAAGAATTCAATACTATACGTTCAAACCAGCGACGATCCGGAACGCCAGTACTCACCCCTTATCTTAGCGCAGACGGCAAAGGCAATGGATATCGAAGCCAAGGTATACTATCTAGGCCAGGCATTACGCGTATTGAAACCGGACCAGGCTGATAAGATAAAGGTTGGCAGCTTCCCTAGTTTCCGCCAGATGCTCAAGAAAACATTAGACATGGGTATTGAAATATACGTTTGCGAAGCTTCAAAGCAGATGCTCGGCTGGGAAAAAGTCGAATTGATCGAGGGCCTGAAGATCGTTGGTGCGGGCACGCTTAATGATCTTGCCCTGGAAGCATCAGCAACTATGTGGTTTTAGAAGCGAGCTAATAGAAACATGAGTGTATATTTAGATTACCAGTCATCCAAACCGGTAGACCCGCGTGTGGTTGAGACCATGCTACCCTATTTCCGTGAAAAATTCGGTAACCCCTCTTCCCTGCATACAGTGGGTGATACAGCTACTGAAATCCTTGAAGAATCACGTAAAAAAATCGCCGGTTTCATAGGCGCGAAAACTTATGAGATAGTATTCACTTCAGGTGCAACCGAATCGAATAATCACGCTTTGATCGGTTACGCATTTCGGAATAGGAACAAAGGCAATCACATCATCATTTCAGAAATCGAACACATTTCAATACATAATATCGCAAAATACCTCGAAAGGAACGGATTCGTCGTCTCGAAAATACCGGTTGACCAATTCGGCCGCGTATCGATTGAGAAGCTCGCTGAACGCGTGAATGAGAAAACAATACTCGTTTCCATTGGCTATGCGAGTAGCGAAATAGGCACGGTCCAACGAATTTCCGAAATCGGGCAGTTCTGCAGGGAAAAAGGAATTATTTTTCATAGTGACA
>JBAUFP010000354.1:0-4669 GCA_049679205.1 bacterium
GGATATGTCACTGCCCGGATAGCTGCCGAGGGTGCTCTGGCACAGCTCATTGATGCGTCGGGTACGGTCCAGATCGACACGATAAAGCTGCTTATTGAAGGGCAGCCGATCGAGAATTTGGGTGCGATCAATGCCCAGCTGCAGGATCGCATTTTACACCTACGGTCTTGCGAGGTTGTGATCGCCGGCCAGAAGCTATACGCAAACGGGAACATACCCCTGGAATTTGATGCAGGGGTGATGGATATTACGGCGAGTTCCGGACAGATACAACTGGCGAATATAGCATATTTGCTGCCGCGCGATCCTGCGATCAGTGGTCTGCTCAGGTTCGACTTGCGTGTTCAAGGTACGCCCAAGGCGCTCGATGTTGATGGTATGTTGTCTTTGACCGACGGTGGGTACAAAGCGAAGAATTTGGTGGTCGATTCGGTTAACAGTCTGCTTAGATTCAAGAATGGGCTGGTTACGACCAACCGTCTAACCGGTAAGGTCAACAAGGGCCGGTTCGAAATTGTCGGTTTTGCCGACATTTCCCGAGGTTTGCTCGACACAATGCTGCTTGATATTGAACTGGACCGAATTGACTATGCAAGCAAGGATTTCGGCGATGCAGTGTGTAGTGCTGATTTGCAGGCTGGTGCAAGAAAGGATTCTTTGCGGATCAGTGGTGAGGTGATCATTGATGAAGCGGTATACACCGCGCCCATGAACCTGCAGACATATATCAGGCTTTTGACGAATGTGAACCGCCCCGCACCACAACAACCGGAGATTTCCAAACGTATTTACTGCGACATTGGCATTACCGTGCCGGATAGTATTGTCATTGCCAATAACGTTGCCAACCTGGCCGTAAAGGCCGACCTGCAGTTGAAGGGTTATCTTGCGCGCATCAATGCTTACGGTACAATTGCCGCAATGGACGACGGCACGATTCAATATCTCGGTAAGAAGTTCACGATCGTAAGCGCGGTCATCCAGTTTGATGATCCCTACAAGATCGATCCGGTCATTGACCTCACGGCAACTAGCACAATTGCCGCGGCCGATGGTGAATACGAGATATATCTGCGCCTTGAAGGAACTACGACGAACTGGCAGCTGGGATTGAATTCAAATCCACCGCTACCCGAACAAGACATTGTCAGCCTGCTCTTGATCGGACAGCGTCGTCCCGGTGCCGTAAGCGGTATGGCAAAAGAAACGGATTTGAAGGGTAAGGTGAGAGATTATGCACTCGACATGGTACGCCATAACATCGAGAAGACGACCGAGAAGATCCTGGGTTTGGATGAATTCAACCTTACTGGCGATCTGAGTGATCCAACAAAGATGCGGATCGGTATTGAAAAGAGTGTTGTGAAGGGCTTCAGGCTGCATTATAGCACCGGTGTGGAATCGTGGGAATTGTATCAAATAGGTGCCAGTTACGATCTTACTGATAAGATCTCGGTTTTCACATTATACGATCAGGAAAACCGTAACACCAGCGTTGATCTGGAGTATCATCTAAAGATAAAATGATCGGTATTATTCTTCTGCTAGCAGGTGTTACCGAATTTCGGGTCCGTAGTATCGAGGTTACAGGCAATGAGTATTTCAAGGAATCAGCGATCACAAAAATCTTGTTGACCAAGACCAAGAGTCTTCTTCGCAAAGGTATATTCAATGAGAGCGTTTTCAACGGTGACGTCCTGGCAGTTGAAAATCTATGCGTCTACGAAGGTTTTCTCGATGTCGCGGTAGAACCCATCGTGCATTATGACAGTAGTGAAATGCGCGTTGATATTTCGTTACACATCACCGAAGGCGCGCAGTATCTTGTTGAGGCTATAGAGTTCGATGGCAACGAGATCTTTACTGCCGAATCCCTGACTCAGGAACTGACGATGCAACCGGGTGAGATTTTCGACCCGCGCAAGATCAACAATGATAGCTACGTCATTAGATATCTTTATGACGATTTAGGGTATGCTGATGTGATGGTTGAATCTGACTACCGCGTTAGGAATGAAAAGATCATAGTCACCCACCGTATCGTTGAAGGAGCAAAACAGTTTGTTGGCCAGATCGAGATACGGGGATTGAGGCATACCGACACGTCGGTCGTGTTTCGTCAAATAAATATGAGCCACGGTGACGTCTTTCGTTACGCGCGCATATTGGAGAGCCAGCGTAAAATGTATCGGTTGGAAATCTTCACGGCAATAAGGACCCAGGTTGAGAATTCGAAAATCCCCGATCATAAAGATATACGGTTCTTGCTCACGGAAAGAGAATGGATGGCCATGAAAATCCGTGCTGGCTACGGAACGCGGGACCGGTTGCGGTTTGGTCTGGGTTTTGCACACTACAACGTGTTCGGCCGTGCGTATCAGGGAAAAGTGGACGGCAAGGTGAGTTTTGTTGAACAGAGAGTTAGTACGAGCATGACTTTCCCCAGGACTTTTCGGTTACCCGGTAGGCTTGGGGTCGGATTTTTCTTTAAGCGGCTTAAAGAAACTGGTTACACAACCCAGTCGCTAGGTGGTAATGTTGTGACCCGGTTTGAGCTTGGCTCTAATGAATTGTCCGCCAAATACGAGGTGGAGCGTATTAGTACATACTATGGAGAAGGCGACAGCACGGACCATGATTTGCTACACGGTATGATCGTCGGGTGGCTAAGGGATAAGAGGAATGATCCGTTCAATACGACTCGAGGCTACTACACAAATGTGAATTTCGAGGTCAGTGGTATCATTTTTCCTTCGGACGTCGATTTTGTTCGTCCGACGGCGCAGATACGTTTTTACCATCCTGTTAGCAGTTTTGTGTTCGGCGTGGCGTTCAAGGCGGGCACGGTGAAACCTTTCTCACCAACTATCGAGGTTCCGGTCTATAAGCGCTTCTATTGTGGTGGTTCTTCATCAGTACGCGGTTATGCGGAAAGAACTATCGGTCCATTTGATGAGAACGACAATCCGCTGGGTGGCCGGTTCCTGGGAGAATTCTCCGCTGAGGTGCGTTTTCCATTGTACAGAATATTAGGTGGCGTTGTTTTTATCGATGGTGGGAATATCTGGCAGGAATACGGTGAAATACCGCAAGGTCTAAGATGGGGCACCGGCGTTGGACTACGTCTTAAGAGTTTCCTGGGTAGTATCAGGCTTGACTATGGTTTCAAGATAGACCGCCAGGAAGATGAATCAATAGGTTCACTACACTTCGCGATTGGCGAAGCTTTTTAGCTATTATTAACAGGGTAATTTCTTGATTATATGCTCAATGGCACGCGTAACATCACTACAGGTTTTCTTGAATTCGTCATATAGCCGCTGTCCGTTCTGATACCCCATGACGTGCGCCGCGGCGTTCAGCATATTAGGCATTATCATGTCGGTTGCACCAACCGTGAGCCGGTAGCTATTCCTGAGGTTGTTGAGGAAGATGAAGGTATTCGCCAAGCGATATAGGTCTTTTCTCAATTCTTTCTGATTCTGAGCAATCTCGGCGAACAGCTTGGAATTTACGGGATGAACCATATTACATTGCGCTTTGATGATCAGGAGGATCATTTCCAGGTCTCTTAACCCGCCTGAGCTCTCTTTAATATTGTCTTTGACGATGATTTCTTGGGCGCCGATGGCCTGATGCCGCGCGTTGATTTCGCCAACCATTTGGTTGATGTATTCCTCTTTCTGGTCGAATATGTACGGTTTAATGACGCGGTCGAAGAATTCTTTTTCAAAGCGGTGTGATCCTACGACCAGGCGGGCTCCTAGTATTTGTGATTTTTCGATGAATATATCCGCTCGCTTCTCGCTCAATAGACTAGCAAGTTCTTTCAAATGAACGATGTACCTGCCAAAATAGTCAGCGAATCTGTGGTGGGGGATCGTACCGCGCTTTATGATTTCGCTGTTCATCTTGCTGACGATTTTGTTACAATAGGAAAGCATTTCTGTGTTGTCCGAATTCAAAAGGACAATCATATCGTAGTCATCATCATACGCCTGCTCCCGTGCGTGCCCGCCGGCGGCAAAAATGGCCAGGAGGTCATCGGTGATAATCCGGCTTTCGTAATGTGTATCAACTTCTTGGCGGCATATGTCAAAAAGCGTGAGAATATACTTATCAGAGAAGGCAATGAAATCGGCATTTATTACATCGGCCGATGAACCACCGAGTGTTCCAAGCCCCACCCGTAACATTTCAAAGTCATAGTAATCACCTAATTTCTCCTTTTTTTCTTTGGGGGTCGGCATCGATTGGACATCACTATATATGCCATCACCGAAGTCTTTCAGAAGTGCGGCGTTCTCGAGCATTTGAATGATCTCAGGGTATCGTCCGGTGACCCTCATGAGGTATCTCTTGAAGAATACGCTGCTTGAAAGATGAATGCCGATCAGCGATTTCAGATTTTCAATAATCAAAGCGATTTCTTTTTCGTAGATCCTCGTTTCCAGGATTTTTAGGTAGAACTCGAGAGTCTCGTCACTATTAAGAGCGAGATATTCGTTAATGAGCCCAGGAAAACGATTGTAGACATACGCAATTTTCCTGGCGACGTCCGGCATCTTGTCCAGAATTCCCAGAAGGTTTTCGTTCAGATCGGTATATAATGGGAATCCAAATTTTGTTCTGCCCAGTGTCGTTAAGAACTTAATCGATGAGTATAGAT
>JBAUFP010000355.1:0-8399 GCA_049679205.1 bacterium
AACCGAAACACTACGCCTGGGCAGCCGGCAACGTCGTGGAAATCGATACCGGAACCGAGCGCATTAAAGGTTTTCTCAGTGGAACAAGAAAAGAGGGAGTTGTTATCGCCGTTGGAACGGATGAAAACCTCATACCTTACAGCTAGATAAAGAAAGCAAGAGTCATTGAGGAGACAAGTCATGACAAACGACACTAAACTGATTATCGAAAATATGAAGACCGTTGCCCGCGCCCGGGGTGTGAAATTCGATTATGTGATCCAATCATTGTCTGAGGCGATAGCCAGCGGCGTAAAGAGAAAATTCGGAAAGAATACGGAGTCCGAAGTATCGGTGAACAAGTCTACGGGCGATATCAAAATCTATATCACTAGAAAAATCGTAGAAAATGTCACCGATCCAGAAATGGAGATATCGCTTGAAGAGGCACAGCAGAAAAAAGCGACCTACAAACTAGGTGATGTATTCCGCGTCCAGATTTCCCTATCTGATCTGGGCAGAACCGCAATCGAGATGGTAAAGCAAACGCTTACCCAGAAAGTCAGTGAGGCTGAGCGTAACCGGATCCTTGCCGAATACGAAAAGAAAATTGGCGAGATCGTAAAGGGCATCGTAAAAGTGGTCAGCCGCAACGAAATACTCGTTGACCTCGGCCCAGTTGAAGCAGTCATACCGAATTATGGTATAATGAGAAATGAACATTATCGTCTTGATTCGCCGATCCGGGCGGTTGTCCACCGTGTCGATCGCGCCCAATGGGGTCCGAAGATAGTACTCTCCCGGACCGATCCGAAATTCCTGGAACGGCTACTCTTCTACGAAATACCAGAAATCAAGGACAGCATAATCCAGGTCATCAAAATCGTTCGTGAGTCTGGAGTCCGGGCCAAGGTTGCCGTTCAGACAATTGACCCTAAAATCGATCCGATCGGCGCTTGCGTAGGTTATCGTGGTAGCCGTATCCAATCAGTTGTCAAAGAACTCTCGGGCGAGCGTATCGACATAATACAATGGAGCAAGGAACCTACAATTCAGGTATCACGTAGCCTCTCACCAGCCAAGGTGAAACAGGTGATACCAATAGCCGAAGGCCATGTCCTGGCGGTCGTGCCCGATGATGATTATTCCAAGGCGATTGGCAAGAACGGCGTCAACGTTGATTTGGCATCACGTCTCTGCGAAGTGGATATCGAAATCAAGAAGGTATCAGAATATGAAAAAGAGATGAAAGAAAAAGACTTGGCCGAGTTGAAGATAAAAGACGCTAAGGGACTAACCCCCAAACTGAAGAAGGCACTCATCGAAAAAGGTTATACAAATGTACTCGCCGTCATTAAAGCCCCGATCGATGAACTGAAATTCCTACTCTCACTCGATGATGACGCAGTCAACAAATTATTGGAAACTCTAAAACCAAAGGAGTCAGAGGATGCCATCTAATAAAGTTCATAGTGTAGCAAAGAGCCTTGGTCTATCAAGTGCCGCGCTGATCTCGTTACTGAAGGAAATCGGCATCGCGGTCAAGAGTCACATGTCGGCGCTCACCGAGGAAGAAATCAAAAAGGTTCAGGCAAAAATCTCAGAAGAGAAGAAGAGGGTCAAAAAGGAATTCACACGACGGTGGACAAAGCCAAGGGCTAAAGAAAAGAAAAAGAAAATAAATAAAGAAGAAATAAAGGAAAAAGTCAAGTCGACCCTGGCCAAACTCGAGAAACGTGAGACAAAGAAACACTACCGGCGTGAAGTGCCACAAAAAGTCGAGGTCGCTCCCGAGGAAAAGGTCGTCGAAGTAACCGATTTCATGACCGTCGCCGAATTATCCCAGGCAATGGGTAAAGCGGTCGGCGAGGTAATCAAGAAATGTATGGACTTGGGATTAATGGTCAGTCTTAATCAACGGCTTGATCTTGACACTATTACGGTCCTCTGTGATGAGTTCAAATGCCTGGTAAAAGCAGTATCCATCGAGGAGCAAGTCAGACCTACTGAAGAAGTCGCCCTGGCCGAAAGGCCACCCGTGGTCACCGTGATGGGTCATGTTGATCATGGCAAAACAACGCTTCTCGACGCGATTACAAAACTTCGTGTTGCCGAACAAGAATTCGGCAAAATCACCCAGAAAATGGCTGCTTACCAGGTGGCCTACCATGATAAGATAATCACCTTCCTCGATACGCCAGGCCATGAAGCATTCACGGCAATGCGGGCACGGGGTGCTCAGGTCACCGACATCGTTATCCTAGTTGTTGCGGCAGATGATGGTGTCATGCCCCAGACCGTGGAGGCAATTGACCATGCCCGGGCCGCGAACGTACCAATTATTGTATGCATCAATAAAGTCGATCTGCCTAGTGCCAAGACAAATCTAGTCAAGACACAACTGGCCAAGGCTAATGTCGTGATCGAGGAGTTTGGCGGCCCATCAATATGTGTCGAAGCTTCGGCGCTAAAGGGAACTGGCATCCCCGACGTGCTTGATGCAATCTTAGTGAAATCCGAAGAGCTGAATCTGAAGGCACCAGTGAAAAAGACAGCTAAGGGTGTTGTTCTTGAGGCACGCCTCGACCGGGGAAAAGGAAATGTGTCAACCGTTCTCATCCAAGAGGGTACCTTACATAAGAGTGATCCATTTGTCTGCGGACCTCATTTCGGGCGTGTACGGGAACTACTTGATGAGAAATTCGAGAAGGTGGACATAGCCGGACCTTCTACGCCCGTTCTCGTCCTGGGGTTCAGCGGACTCCCACAAGCCGGGGAAATATTCCTTGCGATCGATGATGAACATCGCGCGCGTGAGCTCGCTGCCCAACGCGAACTGATGGACCGGAGTCGACGCCTCGCTCCCAAGTCAAAATTAACTCTCTTGAACCTGCAAGAAAAAATAAAGGCCGGAGAAACAAAAGAGTTACGCGTACTGCTCAAATCAGATTCCGCCGGTTCGCTTGAAGCATTGGATGAAAAATTACGGGAATTGACTACTGACGAAGCGACCATAAAAATCGTCCACAAAGGGGTCGGCAAGATAAACGTCTCGGACATATTACTTGCTGAAGTAACGAGCGCGATTTGTGTCGGTTTCCACGTCGGCCCGGATAGTGGGGCCCTGGAGATCGCGGAACGTGAAGGAGTTGAGATCAGAACATACAGGTTAATATACGAAGCACTCGATGACCTGAGATCTGCGATGCTCGGCATGCTGGAACCCACAATTCAGGAAATACTTATCGGCGAGGCTGAAGTGCGCGAGGTTTTCACCATCCCGCGCACTGGCGTAATCGCTGGTTGCTACGTGAAAGACGGCAAGATTGTGCGCAATTCGATCGCCCACGTGATCCGTGAAAAGAAAGAAATCATTGCCGCCAAGGTTGTTTCCTTGAAGAGATTTAAGGAAGATGTCAAAGAAGTCATGTCGGGCTACGAGTGTGGCATAGGCCTCGAGGACGTATCCGATATCCAGAAAGAAGATATCATCCAATTTTACAAGCTAGAAGAAGAACAGAGCAAGAATGTCTAATAGATTCTTTGTTGGGCGTTGTGATCTGGATCTCCACATCGAAAACTCTCAATCACTGAAGAACAAGAGACGGGTGGTTGCCAGCCTGAAAGAGAAGTTGAAAAACCGATACAATGTTGCAGTCTGTGAATATGGTGATCTCTCGTTATGGCAACGCACCCAGTTGGGTATTGTGACCTGTGGTAATGATAAGCATCACGTGGATTCTTCCCTTAAGACAGTACTGGATTACGTTTCGACATTCCCTTCCGTGCTCCTGCTAAAATACGGTGTGGATGTTTTCTAATGAGAAAAGACCGGATAGCTTCCGTTATGAGTCGTGAGATATCAGAAATAATCGAGCATGAAATCAAAGATCCAAGACTTGGTTTCGTGACCATCACTACCGTCGACGTCAGCCGTGATCTGAAGACGGCCACCGTCTATTTCTCAAGTCTAAACAACAAACAGGAAGGGCTCGCGACACTGAACCGAGCCAAAGGGTATATCAAGTCCAGTCTGGCACATCGGGTCAGGATACGATATATACCGAACAGTGAATTCAAGATTGACAATAGCTATGAATACGGGGGGAAAATCGATGCACTCCTTGAAGAGATTAATCCAGACGATAACGAGCAGTAAGAGAATCGTCGTTGCCACGCACCGGGATCCAGACGGTGATGGCATCGCGGCGGCTCTGGCCTGTGCCTTTCTGGTCAAACACTTTAAGCGAAGAAGACCAATCCTGTTCTGCCACTCGAGAATTCCTTTGAGATATCGATTTCTCCTTGGAGATTGGCAGTTCACGCGACACGTGCCGGATTTTGATCTGCTCATCGCCGTTGATTCGGCAGGCATCTCAAGGATTTTTCCAAGAATCACCGAAGATGATCTTAAGAACAAGGCGATCATAAATATTGATCATCATCAGAGTAATAATTCCTTCGGCACGCTGCGCATTATCGAAGAGACCGCCTCCTCGGCGTGTGAGATAATCTATTTCATATTTAAAAAACTCAAGATAAGCATCAACAAGGCACTAGCAGATATTTTCTACTGCGGCATATACAACGAAACAGGCGGTTTTGTATATCCCAATACAACAAGAGAAGTACTGTTAATGGCTAGCGAACTAGTCGGATTCGGGGTAGAACCAGACCTACTCGTCAAGAAGATGAATGCCAAGACACTGAGTGGTACAAAACTCCTCACCAAAGTATTGAGTACAATTGAAGTGAAAAACGGTGTGGCAATTATGTATCTATGTCAGGATATGCTCAAACGAAGTAGCGCGGAAATGTCCGATTCCGAGAATTTCATCTCTTTTCTCCAGGCAATGGACGGCGTCCGAGTTTCGCTATTCTTGCGGGAAGAAAAAGACGGTACACGAGTCAGCCTACGCAGCGACGGCATCATCGATGTCGATAAACTTGCCCGAGAGTACGGTGGCGGAGGGCATCGCCTCGCGGCTGGACTAAGATTACGAAAAAATCTCCATGCGGCAAAAGGAGAAATCCTCAAGGCCGTGCTTAGCGCGATGGGGAAGAAATCATAAGAATCATTCTACGAGATCAACCGAACGTCGATGCATGATCAGTTTCTCCTAATTGACAAGCCAGTTGGTTTCAGTTCTTTCCAAATTGTTCGCATGTTACAAAAACACTATAAAAAGGTCGGTCACGCCGGCACGCTTGATCCTTTTGCCAGTGGTCTGCTTATCCTATTAGTCGACCGGGCGACCAAACAATTCGACAACATCCAAAAAAGGGAAAAGGAATATGTCGGCGAAATACTACTGGGAATTACCACGGATACCTACGACATCACGGGCATAGAAACCGAACCCCGAAGGGCAGTGAACGAGAACATGGGGTTGTCCCAATTGAATCTGATTACCGAACAGTTTGTAGGCGAAATCGAGCAGACTCCGCCCCGCTTTTCAGCCCTTAAACATCACGGGAAGAAGTTGTATCAATTAAGCCGTAAGAACCAAAAGGTCGAAATCGCCGCGCGTAAGGTGTTCGTCAAATCATTCTGCATCGTGGATGTTGATATTCCAATCCTTCGCTTTAAAGCCGTGGTTGGCAAAGGAGTTTACATCCGCTCGCTTGCCCACGATCTCGGCAACGCACTGGGCTGTGGAGCGACCCTATTGTCTTTACGACGCATACGGATCGGCGAATACGGCATAGCCGAGGCGAAGAAAATCGGCGCACTACTGACCTAGTCATGATAGTGCTCTCAAATACAAAAAATGCATTAACCAGGGGGTCAATCTGCGGCATCGGCAGTTTCGATGGTGTACACCGTGGGCACCAGGCGATTGTTGCACGTCTGAAACAACTCGCCGGCGCAGCGCAAAAAGTGGGCATCATAACTTTCTCGCCTTTGCCATTTTTCGTGTTGAAGAATGCACCAATTTGCTGTCTTACGCCGGCCGAAGAAAAGAACGAAATATTCAGCGGACTCGGTGTTGATTTTGTGTACTACTTTGAATTTTCTGAAAGATTCGCCCGGCTCAGCCCGGAAGAATTTGCCGAACTCATTACCCGGCAAATAGAACCCTCAACCATTGTCGTCGGTGAAAATTTCCATTTCGGTAATATGAGAAAGGGAAGTGCCAAGGTTTTAATAAGTCTCGCCCGTAATGCTTTCCGGGTCGAGATCATGGCTAAGGTAGGAGACGAGGGAACCATATCGAGTACACGTATTCGAGAGCTCTTGCTCTTGGGTAACGTCAAGGCTGCCAACCGGCTGTTAGGACGCGAATATTCGATATCCGGAGCCGTGGTCAAGGGGAAAGGACGGGGTCAAAGACTTGGATTCCCCACAATAAATATCCTTCCTCCTGAGCACAAACTAATACCATTAGACGGTGTGTATAAGGTGAAAGTGACCGTTAAGAACAATGAGCACCTCGGTGCCATGTTCTGCCGTCATGATTTGCTTGAAGTCCACATCATCGGGTTTTTGGGCGACCTTTACGGAAGAAACATTACCACCAAATTTCTGGAGCGCATGCGAGGCATAGAGGATTTTGCTGATGACGGTGCACTGAAGGCAGCAATCACCGCAGATGTAAAAAAAATCATATCGTAAGGCAACACCATTGGGAATGTTTCTCTGCTCTCCGGCAAGCAACGTACGACCATTAGTCACGCAAAGAGGTCGATAAAACACACAAACCCGCCATCCTTAAATGAATAAAGTGTAAAAAAAGGCGGGCAATTGCCCGCCTCGATGACTCTTTACCCTGGATTTCGATCATTCCATTTTGTGCTGCTCGCACTTTACATCGACCTCGCTCTTACCCTTGCATCCGCCACAATGTTCCTTCATGATCATAATCCGACGTTGTCCTTCGCCCTCCATCATATCCATGCGCATACATTTGTGCATCGGTCCTTTCATCTGCGCACGCTGCTCAGGCGTCAGCAACGCGTGCATCTGTAAATGCTGGTCGATCCGGGTTTGCTTTATCTTCAGCTCCAGGGCGTGAATATCCTTAACTAACTTCATGACCTCATCACGATTCGGGCTTTCTGCCGTCATCTCCTTCTCTAAATCGAGTTTCTTTATGTCGATATCCGCTTTGACGGAAATTATGTTCTTCTCTGCCGCCATCTTCATCTTCTCAATTTCCTGCATCTGTTCTTCGCTCAGTTCCAGCATCATTAATGCATGCCCCATTTCCCAGCCTTCGTGCGGACAACACATCATTTCCTGTCCTTCATGTTTAGCACCGTACCCCATTGAGACCGTAATCGCCAAGGATAGCGTGATAAGAAGTAATGTTTTCATTAAACCTCCTTCTACCATTTCGACAATTAACAGCACGGAAAAGTTTACCCGTCTAAACATGAGACAGGACCCAGTCACGAAGCTGCCTCAGTAGAAACGTGTAATTGCTAGTGACGAAGCACGGCACAAACGCCTGTTCATAATAGAGGTTGGCGAGATTGATTTCCCGGATATGAACGAACCTGCGCAGGATATAGTCATCAATGTAGGAGAGTCGGTGAAAGAACACTTGAGGAATTCTCATAACCGCCGCTTCAAATGAAGCAGTCCCCGAGCTGACAATGAGTAAATCGCAATTCTTCATGGCCTGGTAATGATTATCACGGAATATTCTGGAACCGTCAAGCCCTTTACGTAGTGTATAGATTCGGTTTAGGTCATAGACGATCAAACAACATTCGATTTCAGCATCATGTGCCTCTATCAAGCCGATGAGTTCTCGGACAACAGGCAAATTCCGCTGGATCTGTGACGATCTTGAACCAGGCATAAAACCAATTCTTCTTTTGAAATTATTTCGTTTGTAACCCTGTAATTTGTGCACAAGTGGATTGTCAACTAGTACTGTATTGATGCCTAACCGCTGGAAGAAATCAGCCTCAAAAGGAAAGACCGAAACAACAAGATCGACCCATTTCTTTACGAAATACTTTCGAGACTTACCCCACGCCCAGATCTGCGGAGGCAACAAATAATAGACCTTCATACCCATTGTCTTGGCAATTCTGCACAACAACAGATTCATGCCCGGGTATGCCACGGCAACAAAGGTTCGGGGACTAAGCGTGCGTAGTTTTCGGACGATCTTCTTATACATGGAATAGTTGTCGAAAAAAGATCCGAGGCCGTCGCTCAACCCAAAGGTCATCAGTTTTTCGTACTCGAACACGAGTTCTACGCCGCTTTCGGCCATGCGGACGCCACCGACTCCAAATATCCTCGCATCAGGAAACCTCTTCTTGAGTTGCTGTATGTACAAACCAGCGTATAGATCACCGGATGGTTCTCCAGCGCAGAAAAAAATAGGCATTTCAAATGGTATCTGCTTCATTGGTCAGAACCATTGGCGATGATAAAATGTACTACTTTCGCAATAGAAGAT
>JBAUFP010000356.1:0-2289 GCA_049679205.1 bacterium
GATTATTTGCAGGTGAGCCCAAATCCATTTCGCAACAACACTAAGATGAGATACTCGATTCTGGATACTGGATACTTGATGCAAAATCCGACAGTAAGTATTTATGATGCTAGTGGACGTTTGGTAAGTTCCTTTGATCTAGTATCAAGTATCGAGAATCAAGAATCTGAAGTTATATGGGATGGTACAGACCAAACTAATCACAGATTGCCAGGTGGTGTTTACTTTTTAAGGTTGGAGGCAGGTGATTATACGGAAACAAAGAAGATTGTATTGTTGAGATAGAGTAAATAACAAAGGATGGGGGATTAACTGTATAAAAATACAAAGGAGGTTTAGTATGAACAGTATGAAGGTAATTAAGCTAAGTAGTCTTCTGCTTTTACTTCTCGTAGCATCATTACCAATTAAAGCACAAGTACTGCCGGTGATGGCCTATGGCGGTTCGGACGATGAGCGTGTCTTTGCATTGGTCGAGGCAACGAATCAGGATGGCTATGTCCTGGCTGGATGGACAAAGAGTTATGGTGCTGGCACGCCGGCATTTTCCAATGTTCTGATAGTAAAGACAGATTCATTTGGAGTCCCACAATGGGCGCGTGTATCGATCGGTCTTTTTGACGATGAAGCGCATTCCATGATCCGGACAACCGATGGAGGTTACGCGATAACTGGTTGGACAAAGAGCTTCGGTATGGGTGCGCCTGATTCAACAAACATTTTTGTGGTCAAGATCGATTCGGCTGGCACGTTTCAATGGGGTTGGGTACATGGTACTCCATTCTGCGAAGAAGCATACTCAATAGTTCAGACCATGGATGGTGGTTATGCCATAACCGGCTGGACAAACCTTGCAACCAATACGCCGACAGTTTCGCCCAACATCTTTCTTTTGAAACTCGACCCCGGAGGATTGCCGCAGTGGACCGGAGTATACTGGTTTCCAATGAATCTAGTGGATGAAGGGTATTCAATAGCTGAAATACCGATTGCTGGGGCGCACAATAGATATTTGATAGCAGGCAGGGCAAACATCTTTAATCAGACGAATTTTGACGCCTTTGTCATGCAGACCGGCCCCGCTGGCATACCGGTATCTGCGGCGAGTGTCATCCCCGGGTCCGCTCAAGACGAAGCATATTCGGTTCTCTGGGGTGGACCGAATATGCTGGTGGCTGGTTGGAGCAACAGCTTTAGTGCCGGGAATGATGCCGATATCATTGTCTGGGAGGACGATACGGTTATGGGAACTCCGGTTATTTTTGCTGAACATTATGGCTGGACTAACGATGAAAAGGTTATGGATGACCGGTCTCTTACTGGTATTCCTGGTCATTGGCAAGTTTCCGGATGGACCCAAAGCGTTGGACCGGGTACACCCAACCCCAACTTCTTAATCCTTGCTTACGACACAAGTGGTTACTCGGGCAGGGTACATCCGAGTGCGCCAGGAGCCAATACCGAGCAGGCCTACCCAATGACTTCGGCATTTGTGGCCGATGCGCGCTATGCGATAGCTGGTTTCACAAATAGCTTTGGTCAGGGCGGTGATGATTTTCATCTGCTGACACTGGATGGTGGGTTATCACGACCCGAATGCGTCATCGATACAATGCCGCCACACGATATTATTCCGGTAATCCAGGAATTTGTGTATGGGGAACCAAATTACATAGAGCTGTTTGAGCCATTTTTCCTTGAAGATACGAGCGTGATGTATACTGAGATCTGTACCTTACAGACTGGTGTAATGGAACTACCTGAGGATAATTACGAGAGTGAGTTAGATGTTTACACGTCTTTTGAATATGTGACAGTGCAAATAAGAGGATCAGGATGGCTGAATGTGAGTCTCTTTGACATTGCCGGTCGGAATGTAGCTACGCTCGCTGCGGGTATGTTTGAAAAAGGAAATCATGTGCTTTCGCTGCCGAAAAACCTCGGCGCAGGTGTCTATTTTGTCAGGATCGATTTTGACGGCAGATTGAAATCGGTCAAGTTACTCAGATTTCGGTGAGAATTGTAGCGCTTGTTACGGATTATTCTTCGAGCGAGCGGAGCGAGTCGAGAAGTCAGATTTACGCCCTATGTCATTGCGAGCGAATCCCGAGCTTGTCGAGGGAGAGCGCGGCAATCTCGAACATTATTTATCGTTTTACACTCTGCTAGCCTTACTCAATCGTGCAAACGGGATACAGGAGTGCTAAAGTATCGATTTCCCAGGCAACACGAAATGAATAAACTGGAATCGCCAGGGTGGATATCGTGCTAAAATACGTCTGTTTATTG
>JBAUFP010000357.1:0-3323 GCA_049679205.1 bacterium
TCAAGGGGTAAAATGCATCTCTTCCCTTATCCCCCAATTCCCCAAGTCTCTGGTTTTTGCTGCTTATCATAACTCTGCGCGTATACCCCTTATTCATTTCACTGGGTGCCGGACGCCATACGCAGTGGAATACAACCTGTCCCCGCGGAAACGACGTTACTCTATGCGGTTAAGGCTTGCGTCCTATTGATATAGTGCTGTCGTTCACAATATCGAACTTCTTTATATATCTGTGCAGGCTCCGGCGACCAATACTCAGCATCTTTGCTGCTTTTGTTATATTCCAGTTAGCAAGATTCAGAGCTTCGATCACCGCTTCTTTCTTTATTTGTTTGAGGGGTATGACTTCAGCGGTTTTGGTTTTTTCGAAACCAATTTCTTGCAGGTTTATCAGTTTGCTCTTTGCTAGGACAACTGCACGTTCAATGACGTTCTGCAATTCACGGACATTCCCCGGCCAGAGATATTCGCTCAATCGCTGTATTGCCTCCGGCGCAAAGCCATCTATTTTCTTATTTATTTCCTTAGTATAGCGTTCCAAGAAGAATTGCGCAAGAAATGGTATGTCACTTGCTCTGTCGCGCAGCGGTGGCATTTCAATCTTGAATACATTTATACGATAGAAGAGATCACTCCGGAAACGGTTATCCTCGACCTCGATCTCAAGATCTTTATTGGTCGCAAATAGAAAACGTACATCAATGTTCCTCGTTGTCGTTTCACCAACCCGACGAATGATCTTCTCTTCAATCGCTTCAAGCAATTTACCTTGGAATTCAAGACTGGTATTGGTGATCTCATCCAGAAATACCGTACCTCCCTCACCTTCTTCCAATAGACCTTTTTTATCACTGATTGCCCCAGTAAATGCGCCTTTCTTATGACCAAAAAGCTCAGATTCCAATAGTGTTTCAGGTATCGTACCACAATTAATCGAAAGAAACTTCTTGTTCTTACGCTGACTTCTTAAATGAATTAAACGGGCAATCATGCCCTTGCCAGTGCCGGTTTCGCCAAGGATCAGGACCGGTGAATTGGTTTCACCAACACTGTCAATCAGACGATATACTTCCTTCATCACCCTTGATTTGCCCATTAAATGACCACTACCGATTTCTCGTATTATGTTGGTTTTCAACAATATGTTTTCCTCAGATAATGAACGGAAGGCGAGCGATTTTTCAATTACCGAAGCGAGGATTTTTGATATGGTCATGAGAAAATCCTTATCCTGAGGGCCAAATATGCCGCTGGTAATACGCGAATCAAGATAAATAGCACCAATTACATTGCCGGAAACGGAAAGGGGGATACATAACAAAGAATGGATTTGATTCAACATCACACTCTTTTTGATATTAAATGTCGGGTCTGATAATGCATCCTGAGCAAAGAGTATTTTCCCCTTTTCCATTTGCTTGATCGCCGTATGAGAAAGTTCGCTGGCATCCTTGATCGTCGTCTTATCCATATCCCTACCCGCAATGAAATCCATTCCTTTCGTTGTTTTGACAAACAAAGCACCGCGTTCGGCATTGGTTGCTTTGATGACCAGATCAAGAATATTCTGGACAAAATGATCATCGCCAAGATTACTGCTGATAAGCTCGGCAATGCCGGAGAAAGTCTGAAGATACTGCTCAGAGATAACCCTCCTCGAATAATCCTCGACGATAAACGGAAAAAGCTTGCCCTGGGTTTTTCTTAACTTACTAAGCTCTAGCTCAGCACCAAGAGATTCAAATATCTCTTGCGCACGGGTCAATTTCTCGATGACCTCTCGTACCTCTTCCTGCTCTAAACCGCGGTTCATCTTCGCTTCAATCCGAAGCCGCATAAGATAAGCGTAATCATATATACAACCCATCTCCTTTAACCTGGATAGTTCCTGCCCAATATCGATACTGTCCATATTGCCTAGGTCGAACATACTAATATTAGTCAGAGCACTTGCGATATTATATTCTCTACTCCATGAATCTGTGATTGTGAGAATTCGATTTGCATAATAATGTGCTTTTTCCAAATTCCTCTTCTCATAATACAACTGAGCGATTTTTGTGAGTACCTCAATTCTTATTGATATGTCGAGACTTTGATCGTCACTCAAACCTTTGATTTCCTCATCGTATAGATCAATAGGTTGTTCTGTGACTCCACTAGCTAAGTTAGCGATTGATAGGCCAATAGTGAATAGAATTGAACGATTTTCTTTATTCTTCCTTAGTAGGATTGCTCTTGCTTTATGAATATGATTCTTTTTGACAAAAATCATAGCCAACCCGTAATTAGCCCAAACATCTGTGGCATCGGTCTGCAGTGCTTTTTCATATAGCTCAATGGCACTTGGATAATTGCCTAATTCATCATTTATAATAGCTAAATTAATAACTGAAGCCAAGTATATTGCTCTATTGTTTGTTCTCTCCGCGATGTTTAATGAGTTACTAAAGAAATTCTGTGCTTCTATCAGTTTACCTTGCTGCACAAGCAGGAGACCGCTGTTGTGTAAAGCCGCACCTAGGCCATCAGGTCTATTTATTTTCGTAAAAGTCTTGATAGCTTCGCTAAAAAAATATTGAGCAGTGTCGATTTTTTTCATCTGTTGATAAAAAGAAGCGAGCAGACTGGTGCAAAAAGCGTACTGTTTCAGCAATTGATATTTTTGACACAGTGTCAGCAATTTGTTTGCTTTTTCAACACCGCGGCCAAACTGCCCCCTATACCATTCAATAGTTGTAAGATAATACAACGTTTCTGCTTCTGCTTCCTTGTTTCCGATATTGCCTGATAGGTCGTAGGAAGCATTCAGAACCTTCTCGGCATCTGAGAATCTCGAGAGGTTTGTTAAAACATACCCTAGCCGATTTGCGACAAATATGTATTCTAGGGTTCCATATTTGATATAGTCGATTGCTTTCACAAGATGTTTGTATGCTTTCTCATACGTACCCATAGTTGCGTACGTCTTTCCGAGTCCGGCATGGGCATTGGTCAATATTTGTTTGGTCCTTGATTTCATAGCTCTTTTGTAGTAAACTAGTGCAAGTTGCACTTCACCCAGCAAGCAGTATATATCTGCCATTTTTATTAGGATTGCATGATATTTCTTATCATGCTTAGGTTTTCTGTAGTCAGCTATTTTTCTATAGTACGTTAAAGAGGATTCGTAGTCATAAATCTGTTTGGCACACTCACCTGCTCGTTCATAGTACTTGCATGCTTCATATTTCTTACCAATCTCACAGTATGATTCAGCCAGGATTGCTAACAACTTCCAATCTCCGTGTCTAAATTTCTGGAGAGCCTTAATAAGATTTCTA
>JBAUFP010000358.1:0-2713 GCA_049679205.1 bacterium
CGTTCCGCCCGCGGCACGTGGTATACCGCAGATTGAGGTAACCTTTGATATTGACGCCGACGGAATTCTGCATGTCTCGGCTAAGGATATGGGAACTGGTAAGGAACAGAAGATCAGGATTACGGCATCGAGTGGTTTGTCCAAAGATGAAGTCGATAACATGGTCACGGAATCTGAAGAACACGCGGCCGAAGACCGTGTACAGAAGGAATTGGTCGACGTTAGGAACCAGGCCGATAGCGTGATTTATTCAGTTGAGAAAACGCTGAAAGATTACGGAGAGAAGATATCCTTTGAGGAACGGAGTGAGATTAGCAAGAAGGTTGAGGATCTCAAGAAGCTGAAAGATGGTAACGATGTCGCTGGAATAAAACAGGCAATTGATGACCTCCAACAGTCGGTGTACAAGCTATCTGAGGCGGTCTATAAAGAAGCGGCCGGGGCACAACAGCAAGGTCCAGGCCAGCAGCCACCACCTCAGGGTGAGCCAGAAGCTGGTCCATCCGAATCCGGCGAGCAAGGTGATACAGATTATCGTGTAGTGGATGATGAACCGGACAAGGGGAACTGAAGGGAATAGCAGTAGTATACTGGTGATAAATAGCAGACACAGTGATGGTCAGGTGACGTAGAAAAGGTGGTATGAAGAGAGATTACTACGAAGTACTGGGCATACAGAAAAACTCGAGTCCCGAGCAGATAAAAAAGGCGTACCGCGATAAGGCCAAGCAGTGCCATCCAGACATGAACCGGGACAACAAGAAAGAAGCCGAGGAGAAATTCAAGGAGGTTTCTGAATCTTATGAAGTCTTGATGGATCCTCAAAAGCGGCAGTTGTATGACCAGTACGGACACGCTGGTGTATCACAGTCCTTTAAGGGCGGCGGGTTTACCTGGGATGACTTCACTCATTTTGACGACCTTCAGGATATTGTCGGAAATCTTTTCGGCGGTTCGATATTTGAAGATTTCTTCGGTGGTACTGGCCGTCGCGGACAACAAAGAGCGCGTAAGGGTGGTGACATTCATGTCATTTTGAAGGTTTCCCTCGAGGAGATTTCGAATTCAGCCAAGAAGAAATTCAAGATCAACCGTTTTGAGAGATGTGCACCATGTAGTGGAAAAGGCGGTACGGACTTCGCCACCTGCAGCCAATGCGGAGGACGCGGTCAAGTACGGACTCAGTCGAGAAGTTTCTTTGGTACTTTCACCAGTGTTAGTCCATGCCCGAGCTGTAAAGGAAGCGGGCAGATAATAAAGACGCCGTGCCCTAAGTGTGGTGCGACGGGTAGAACCCGGGCGTCAAGAACAATCGAGGTCAAGACACCACGCGGCGTGGCGAACGGACAGTATATAGTGTTACGCGGCGAAGGTCATTTCGGACAGGGTGGCAACGGTAACATCCTTGTCCAGTTTGAAGAGAAGCCACATGAATATTTCGAGCGCCAGGGGTATAATCTGTATATCAGAATGTATACTCCATATTCGAGATTGATCAGCGGTGGCTCGATTGAAGTGCCCAGTCTTAATGGCAAGCGTGAGCGTGTGAAGATCAGTAAGGGGAGTAGTGCCCCGGAGATAATCCGTGTTAAGGGTAAAGGTATACCCAGGCCAGATGGCGGCTACGGCGATTTATATGTTGAGTTGGATTTAAAACCATTGAAGGCAACTGATCGGAATCTGGGCAAAATAATCGAGGAATTGAAGCAGTACGAGGGTGAGCCGGCACCGAGACGACGGGGTAAGTGAGTATAACTTCCCCGGTTCTTTTCTTACGTGAGTAACCACAATATATTCTACATCCCGCCCCAATTTTTTCGCGCCGGACAGGTTACTATTGAAGGAGCATATCTAAGTCACATAAAAAACGTGCTGAGAAAGAGAACCGGCGAACAAATTACGCTGACCGATGGTCATGGTTATCGCTATGGAGCAGAGCTCTGTGATGTGCGCAGAGGGAAGACGACAGCGAAGATAGTCCATAAAAAACTCATGCCGAGGAAGTGTTCGCTTGAGATCACGGTTGGTTTTGCACCGGTAAAAGGTTTGCGAAATGATTCCATAATCGAGAAGGGTACAGAACTTGGTGTGACTGGATTCGTTGTTTTTGATTCCGAACATGCGGTGGTGAGAGATGTTGGTGCCCAAAAGGTCGAACGCTGGAAGAAGATTGCGCAGAGTGCGATGATCCAGTCACAGCAATACTACTTGCCTGACGTTATTTGCGCGCTGAGTATAGACGATATACTACAGATTGGCCAAAGCTATGATTCCATACTGGTGTCTGATCCGGGCGGTAGATCAGAGGTACCACATGGCGCCCGCAAAATACTCTTGCTCATCGGCCCTGAGGGCGGCTTGTCTGAATCCGAGACAGATTTTCTCTTAAAGGGTGGTGCATCATTTATGAGTCTTGGACCAAACCGCTTGCGCAGTGAAACTGCTGCAATCGTTGGCGTGTCCAAGATACTTGCGGAATACGGTTTGATATGATCGTATCCGTGATTCGTAGGTCGTATTCGTGAATTAACACCACATAGGAAAATGGGGCCAATTTCAAAATCAAAAATTCAAATGTTTCAGATATATGTACGATCGAAACATAATGTAGGGCTTCCATACTCCTCATATTAAACCACCGTAAGCCCTACGCAGAAGACTTCTCAACGAAGTCGGCTGCGCCTCCTTTGCTCGAAGAGTAATTATCCTCACT
>JBAUFP010000359.1:0-7841 GCA_049679205.1 bacterium
GGGCTAATGTTGAAGACAAGGCGAATTTCCTAACTGTTGTCTGGTTCAGTATGGTCAATTTCAAACCCCCGATCATTGCTGTGGTGCTGAACAGGGGACATTATACAAATAAAGGGATACATCAGAACAAAACATTCAGCATCAACATACCGTCGACCGGACTACTGGAAGCGACCGACTACTGCAGTGTTGTCTCTGGTTTTGACCAGGACAAATCAAAGATTTTCGACACATTCTACGGTGGACTAAAGAACGCGCCTATGATACGCGAATGCCCGCTTACTGCAGAGTGTAGAGTCGTGCAGGCCATTGAATTCGCTACCCACGAAGTATTCTTTGGTGAAATCGTCACAACCTACGCCGAAAACGACATCTTAACGGAAGAACGCCCCGACGTGTCGAAAATAGATCCGATTCTCTATTCAATGTACGATAATAACTATTGGGCATTGGGTAAGAAAATTGGTCGCGCGATGCAGGTTGGCAAAAGATTCAAGCCCTCTGACTAGGCTGATGCATTGACTCGACCAGTAAAATTCCCAGTATTGGCCATGGAGGTATAATGAAACGATATTTGGTCTCAATGTATGACCTGAAGAAGAATGAAATTATGGAGATATTCGAATTAACAAAGAAACTTAAGGAAGCACAGAAAAAAGGTATCAAACACAAGGTATTAAAGGACAAAACACTGGCCATGGTTTTTGAAAAACCCTCACTCCGAACCCGGGTCACCTTTGAAACCGGTATGACTCAGTTGGGCGGACACGCAATATACCTCGCGCCAGCCGACATCCAGTTAGGTAAGCGCGAATCCATAGCCGACGTTGCCCGTAATCTTTCCCGCTGGGTAGACTTTATAATGGCAAGAGTTTTTGCTCATAAAACGGTTGAAGACATGGCGGAAAACGCCACAATACCAGCCATAAATGCATTGTCCGATATCGAACATCCATGTCAGATCATGGCTGACCTATTCACGGTGTCCGAGCACAAAGGATCGATCCAAAATATCACCCTCGCCTATATCGGCGATGGCAATAACGTCTGTAACTCCTTTGTTGCAGCATCCAGCATTCTCGGCTTCAGATTGCGCATCGCGACGCCGGCTGGCTACGAACCTAATGAGGCCTACATTAAGCGTAGCAGTAACGTCGTGCTGACACATGACCCGCAGGAAGCGGTGGTTGCTGCGGATATTGTTTACACTGATGTCTGGGCATCGATGGGCCAGGAACAGGAAATTGCGGAACGTAAGCAGATCTTTGCGCCATACCAGATCAACCGGAAACTGCTTGCACATGCGAAAAAGGACTATCTAGTTATGCATTGTCTACCTGCCCACCGTGGCGAAGAAATAACCGATGAAGTGATCGACGGACCCAATTCAGTAGTGCTCGATGAAGCGGAAAACCGCTTGCATGTACAAAAAGGTATCCTAGTCTGGCTCAGTCAGTGAAATTGAACACCATATGACATCAGAGCAGGTAATCTGTCTCGCAATATTCATCGTCACATATGTGGCTATAATTACATTTCACCGCTACAAGTTCTTGATCGCCTGGGTGGGCGTCGGCTTCATCCTGCTCTTCGGAATTCTCGCGCCAACAAAGATACTGCAATATGTTAACTGGAATATCCTGGGAATTTTCTGGGGTAGTCTTGTTGTTGCCGAGCTTTTTATACACTCAAGAATTCCTGCCTACATTGCAGAGATTACCATTGACCGATCCAAGAATCTAGTTTGGGCAATCATCTGGCTCTCGGCATTCAGCGGCATCATCTCAGCATTTGTCGAGAACGTAGCAACCGTCTTGATTGTCGCGCCAATAGCTTTTGAGGTCTCGCGCAAGCTGAAGGTATCTCCGGTTCCGTTTATACTCGGTATATGTCTGTCTTCCAATCTCCAGGGCACCGCGACCCTGGTTGGTGATCCACCAAGTATGATACTGGCGAGCTATACGCGCATGACATTCAATGACTTCTTCTTCTTTCAGGGAAGGCCAAGCCTTTTTTTCGCGGTCGAGTTTGCCGCGGTGGTATCGCTCA
The DNA here is from genome assembly GCA_049679205.1 of bacterium. Taxonomy (GTDB): domain Bacteria; phylum Hydrothermota; class Tepidihabitantia; order SM23-42; family SM23-42; genus SM23-42. The sequence continues at coordinate 2,050 of JBAUFP010000359.1, forward strand.
TTGTACTCTATTATCTCAATCGAAAACACCGAGAGCCAATTCAGCCCATCACACCAGAAAGAATCGTTAGCTTATTCCCCGGGTTACTGCTTATTGGTCTGATCCTTGCGCTAGCTATTGCTTCATTCTCTGGCGGATTCATGGACTATCTGGGCGGCCTTGTTTGTCTCGTGTTCGGTATTATCGGTATTATCTGGAGCTGTTTTACCGCTAAGGTAAAAACCTTTCATGTGCTGAAGGACATGGACTGGGAAACCCTCTTCTTTCTTGCCGCCATCTTTGTCATCATCGGCTCATTAACCGAAACCGAAACAACCGCTTTTCTCGCAAAAACCGTCGGTAAACTAACCTCAGGTAATCTTCTGCTAACCTTTGTAATCCTGGTCGTATTTTCCGTCATTATCTCAGCTGTTGTTGATAATGTACCTTATTTTACTGCCATGGCAGGCATTATACCCGTGCTGGCATCATCCTACGGGTATCCAGTATACTTGCTGTTGTTCGGCACGATCATCGGCACCACAATAGGTGGTAATATCACACCCATTGGTGCATCCGCAAACATTGTCGCGGTAGGACTCTTAAAGAAACAGGGGTACGAGATCAGTTTCACCCAATTTGCCAGAGTGGGTCTTCCCTTCACCATTTTCGCTGTCTTTGCCGGGGCTCTGTTCATTTGGATATTCTGGTCATGATTGCCAAAAGGCTACGTCGGACGTTGGACGGTAACGATGCCTGTTTCGTTTAGCGGCAACGTCTAACGTGCCGATATACGCGGCAGCAAGATGCCCAACCATTCTAGTATCGGAAGTACCATACGTTGTACGTAACCTTTTTAATCGATACGGGCGTCGTTACCGTAGGACGCTAAACGTTACCTTTCAATCAGAGCTTGATTATTCATTTTCAGTGTGTATAATCTGATAAATGCTTAAGCCAATCCTTACCGTTATTACTCGCGATCCCATGAGAAAGATATTTGCGATTATTTTTGCTTTTGGCTTGTGGATATATGTTGCCATTGGCAATAATTATTCCTATCAACGAGGGATCAAAATACTGTACGCAAATCTTCCCGATTCCTTTTTAATCGTCGACTCTGTTTCAAAAATCGATGTGACATTCTCCGGCCGTGGCGGTGCGCTGTTCAGTATCTGGGCCGCACCACCAAAGGCGCAGTGTGATCTGAGAGACAAAGATATTGGAAAAACCACCATATCGCCTGAGGAACTCCGAATACCGGTGGGCTACGGGCCTTTGCGCATTGACTACAACACAGCTGCATTCGATGTTACAATCGACAGAAAAATTGAAAAAGAAGTTGAGATCACAGTGCCGATAAGAGGCACACTCAAACAAGGGTACGCGATAAATCGAGTATCCGTGCTCGACACCGTGCACATCCTTGGACCGCAAAAAACGCTTCAAAATCTAACTGAAATAGCAACTGAAACATTAAGCGTAAGGAATCGTAGCACCTCCTTTGAGAAGGAACTCAGACTCGAAATACCATCCGCACTGCTCAGCGTGACTCGAAAGAGCGTAAACGTCACGGTCGATATCGATCAGACGATAAAAAAAACGCTGACCTTCGTGCCCCTGATACTCGTATATTCACCGGGCCAGAATGTTAGGGTGAATAAGAACCACCTGGATACGTTGATAGTGGTCGGTACGCCACCAAGGATAAACAATCTCCAGCTGGACGACATCGAGGTCAGAATAAATCTAACAAAATTGGACGTGGGTGAATATGATCTACCCGCGGAGGTGATTCTACCGGAACACATTGTGCCGATCCACTCTGTACCCAGGAAGTTCAACATAGAGATCTACTGAGTCTCCCTCTGCAGAAACCAAGATAACATCAATTAGAGACTCTTAGTTAATCCAGTTCAACTTGACAACCATATCTTTTAGATTATAATGACTAAAGAGGTATTGTGGAATATACATCTGCGAGGATGGCGGAACAGGCAGACGCACTGGATTTAGGATCCAGCCCCGTATAGGGATGGGGGTTCAACTCCCCCTCCTCGCACCATAAGGAGAAAATCTTTGGAGTATAAAATTTCTAAAAATAGCGAAATCGAGAAGGAACTCGAGATTCAAGTGCCGTACGACGAACTCGAAAAGCTTATCGATGAAGAAACTGATAAATTGCGCAAGGAGATCAAGATCGACGGCTACCGTAAGGGTCATGTACCCCGGACGCTCCTGCGTAGCAAATTCAAGGAAAGTCTCAAGGTACAGGCAATGGACCGGTTGATAAAAAACTCCTATCTGGCAGTGCTCGAGGAGAGACATTGGAAACCGGCTTCCCAAGCTGAGCTTCTGAAAATCGAGGAAGGAGACCCGGTCAAGCTTCAATTGCATATTCAAGTGATCCCGGAATTTGAAGTCAAAGACTATCTCAACATTGAAGTCTTCAAGGAACCACCGATGCCTGATGAATTTCTGATCGAGCAAGGAATGAATGCTCTCAAGGAGCAGCATTCCGAGATAAAAGAAGTGGACCGTCCAGCCGTGGTCGACGACTATGTCACCCTTGATATTGAAGTGCGGGAGGGTGAAAAATCGAGCACGGAATCAGATCAGATGGTCAGAATCGGCGACCGCGCACTACCGGACGAAGTGAACCGAGCACTCGTAGGCATCAGGAAGGCACAGACGAAAGAGGTCAAGGCAGACAAAAAAACCTACAGGCTATCAATAAAGAAAATTGAAGAAAAAATCCTTCCTCAGATTGATACTGATTTTGCCAAGAAGCTCAATCTCAAGAATGCCGAAGAATTGAAGGAAAAATTATTGGAAAACCTCAAGCATCAAGAAGAGAAAAGACGTGAAGAGGGCTTGAAAGAATCAATCTCAAAGATCATACTCGAGAGAACAGTATTTAAGGTTCCGAATACCCTGACTCAGCATGAGTATGAGAAAATACTCAAGGAATACAACCTACCTGATTCTGAATCAAACAAAGAAAGATTTTGGGATGTTGCCGAGAAAAGGATCAGGTTCAACCTCGTCCTTGATAAGATTGCGGAGAAAGAGAATCTTCAGACGGGAGAATCTGAAATTATGGATTTTGTAACCAAAATGGGCATGACACTAAGTGACCAGAATCGCAACGACGTCATTGACTATCTTGGGGGGATTTTAAGTAGAGAAAAGGTTATGGATTTTCTCCACAAGAATGCCAAAATAAGTGAAAAGAGTCGTATATTAAGCCCAAAGGAGGCAGCCAATGATACCCATTCCGTTCGTCATTGAGCAAACGGGACGTGGTGAGCGTGCATACGATATCTACTCCCGGCTTTTAAAGGAAAGAATCATTTTCATCGGAACACCGATCGATGACAATGTCGCGAATCTCGTGATGGCTCAACTCCTCTTCCTAGCGGCTGAAGACGCGTCAAAGGACATTAATCTCTATATCAACTCTCCGGGTGGCATCATATCGTCGGGCCTAGCTGTCTACGACACCATGCAGTTTGTCAAACCAGCAGTCTCTACAATCTGCATAGGCATGGCGGCAAGCATGGCCGCACTTCTACTCACTGCTGGAGCTACAGGTAAACGCTACGTTTTGCCCCATGCACGCGTAATGATACACCAGCCCGAAGGCGCATTTCAGGGCCAAGCTTCAGATATCGCGATACATGCCAAAGAGGTCTTAACAATCAGAGAGGTGCTCAACCGACTATTCTCGAAACATACGGGCCAGTCCGAAGAGAAAATCTCTAAGGACACTGACCGCAATTATTTCATGTCCGCAGCAGAAGCTAAGAAATACGGAATCATTGACGAAATTCTCGAAAAAGGCAAACACTGATGCCCAGAGTTGTATGTTCGTTCTGTCAACGCCCCAAATCGGCGATAAAGAGAATTTTCCGCGGAAACAAAGCATATATTTGTGATGAATGTGTTCGGCTATGCGGTGACATTATCAAGGATGAGCAAGAATTCTCTCCCCTGAATGATTTCGTGCTACCCAAACCAGCCGAGATAAAATCCTTTCTCGACCAGTATGTAGTCGGCCAGGAGCGGGCGAAGATTGCGATATCGGTCGCCGTATACAATCACTACAAGCGAATCACGAACAAGAGTAACGATGTCGAAATACAGAAAAGTAACATACTACTGGTCGGACCTACGGGCACGGGAAAAACACTCATCGCCCAAACTCTAGCCCGTCTGCTCCACGTCCCTTTTTCTATCTCAGATGCGACGCCACTCACCGAAGCCGGATATGTAGGCGAGGATGTGGAGAATATTCTTCTCCGCTTGCTCCAGGCTGCCAACTATAACGTACAGATGGCCGAGATCGGCATCGTTTATCTCGATGAGATTGATAAAATAACGCGCAAAGCAGATTCGCCGTCGATAACCCGCGACGTTTCAGGCGAAGGTGTTCAGCAGGCGCTCTTAAAGATTCTCGAAGGAACCGAAGCCAATGTCCCGCCACATGGAGGAAGAAAGCACCCTGAGCAGGAATACATTAAACTGAATACGTCGAACATACTCTTTATTCTCGGAGGCACATTCACGAACATTGAAGAATTGATATCTAAAAGGTTCAGCAATGTTGCCATTGGATTTCTCGGGGAAACGCATGACAAGAAAGATAACTACGACAAAGTCATCGAGTCCATCGAACCTGATGATTTGGTAAAATATGGCCTACTTCCTGAGTTTGTCGGACGTGTGCCAGTAATAGCGCCGCTGCACAAATTGTCGAAGGAGGCATTAACCGAGATTCTCGTCAAGCCGAAGAATGCACTGATAAAACAGTACTCTAAGTATTTTCAAATGGAGGGCGTGGCCTTAGAGTTTACCGATGGAGCCTTGGAAGAAATCGTAGTACAGGCCCTCAAATACAACACCGGAGCTCGAGCATTGCGCTCAATTATGGAGAACCACATGCTCGACATAATGTTTCATCTACCCAATCTGAAAGGAATCTCCAAATGCATCATTACGCGCGAAGTCCTACTGAAACGAGCCGGCCCGACCTATGTTGATAAGAGAAGAAAAAAAGCGCAGTGAGTATTTTCCTACCATTATACCTCAAATTTACCAAGAAGCGGTTCCAACGGGCATTTAAACCGCTGGGTGTAATCAAGAAGCAATGGTATCTAATTTCGGTGCCACATGAAACCAAGAGCTTTTTCCGCGCATATCCCTTTATCTTCCGCCTGAGCAAAATCGGCAGTGTTGTCCTGCTCATGCCCAAGAATTTGGAACACATCCGTTCATTCATAAAACCGAAGCAGTTCGAGATCATCCTTTATGAAAAATCCCCCACCATCTTCTCTGAAGACTACAGAAGGGTTGCCGTACAACTAGGCGAACGGTATTTTCATTTTCTCATCGAGTTGAACGAACCGGCAAACATATCATTACCCTACTTGAGCAATTTCCAGAGACGCATAGCCTTCTTCAACGAAGGTAATTTCCCTTACTTTAACATACAGGTAAAGAACGGTTATACATCCTTGAATGAGTTCTTCAATATCCAGTCCGAGGATATTTCTGACATGTTTCACTTCTACAGCAGGGATCTGAAAAGCATCGAGAAGAAACTAGGCAAATCCCGGCCCATACTTTTCATCAACAATGCAGAAGAAATCGATTGGAAGGGTGGCAAAATAATACTCGGAAAGGATATCATGCCTGATGATCCGAATATTTGGAATGTGTTATATACTGTTGACGCCTACTATGGCGCACGAGATGCCTTCTATCAATTTGCCCAGATCAATGACAAAAAGATTCTGAACGATGAGGAAAAA
>JBAUFP010000360.1:0-4209 GCA_049679205.1 bacterium
CCCCGACACAAACAGCGTCAGGGATAATGACGGGTGCTCGGTGTATGGTGCTCGTGATAGCTTTTTCACGCATAACAGTAGCCACGAATCACGAACCCCTAGGCCCCGCCTTGTGTGAGGAGGTATATGGCAAGAATTGCTGGTATTGACCTGCCACCGAATAAAAGGGTGGAATACGGACTAACTGCGATTTTTGGAATTGGCTTGGCAACCGCGCAGAAGATTGTTGCGCATATTGGCATTGATCGGTCAAAACGCATAAAGGACTTGACCGACGAGGAAGTGACTAAAATAAGAAAGCTGTTGGAATCCGATTATCGAGTTGAAGGCGCATTACGTGCCGAAATTGCATCGGATATAAAACGGCTCATTGATATCGGCGCTTACCGCGGCACCCGTCACAAGATTGGATTACCAGTAAGGGGTCAGCGCACGAGAACGAATGCCCGGACGCGAAAAGGAAGAAAGAAGACAGTCACCGTCTACCGCGGTCCAAGAGGAGAAAGAAAGTGAGAAAACCGACGAGAGTACCCCCACGAAGGAAAAAAGGCGTCAGAGCTGAGCCGACCGGTATCGCTAACATCTATGCAACGTTCAACAACACAATTGTTTCTATTGCCGACGGTAAAGGCAATATTCTCTGCTGGTCTTCGGCCGGCAGAATTGGCTTCAAGGGAACGAAAAAGGGTACTGCCTATGCAGCCGCAAAATGCGCGGATGCTGCTGCTCGCGAAGCACAGTCACTGGGCGTCAGGAAGGTCGAAGTAAGAATCAAGGGACCAGGTCCGGGCCGTGAAGCAGCGATCAGAACACTGCAAACTGTTGGCCTGACCATTACCACGATCAAAGACGTAACACCATTACCTCATAACGGCTGCAAGCCACCGCGACGAAGGAGGGTATAATGGCTCGTTACATCGGACCAAAATGCAAAATCTGCCGACGCGAGACTGAAAAGCTGTTCTTGAGAGGAAGCAGATGTTATACTGATAAATGTGCTTTCACACGAAGAGGCTATCCGCCGGGAACCCATGGTCGTGTGGGTCGACGAAAGCTCACTTCATATGCCACGCAGTTGCGTGAAAAGCAGAAAGTCAAGGCAATGTACGGTCTCTTGGAACAACAATTCCGTAATGTTTTTACCAAAGCAGCAAGAAAATCCGGTAACACAGGCGAAAACCTGCTGGTATTATTAGAGAGAAGATTGGACAATGTAGTATATCAACTGGGTATCGCATCGTCCCGTACCCAGGCACGTCAGCTAGTATGTCATGGCCACATACTGATTAACGAAAAGAAAGTTGATATTCCGTCCTATCTAGTAAAAACGGACCAGGAAATAAAGCTGGTAGACAGTCAAAAGAAGAACCCCTTGGTGAGCAAATCGCTTGAGGAACGTGACCTCGAGAGAATCGTCAGCTGGCTCAAGATCGATGAAGATAAGATTGCCGGGAAAGTGCTAAGGTACCCAAAACGAGATGACATCACATTACCCATTCAAGAAAGTCTGGTTGTGGAATTTTACTCAAAGTAGAGGGGAATTATGACACTAAAACCACTTGTCATGCCAAAAAATGTTGACATCGATAAAGAAGTAACCAATGATACGTTTGGCCGATTCGTACTCTCGCCTCTCGAGCGCGGTTTCGGCGTTACACTCGGTAACTCCCTCCGCAGAGTCCTACTGTCTTCAATACAGGGAGCCGCCATCACCCGAATCAGGATAGAAGATATTTTGCAGGAGTTTTCTTCAATCCCGGGAGTTTATGATGATGTCGTACAGATTATCCTGAATCTCAAGAAGCTCAACGTGAAACTGCTCTCCGATGAGCCGAGCACCCTGTACCTGAAAGTCAAAGCCAAAAAAGAGTATCTTGCTGAAAATATCGAAAAGAATCCTAACGTCATAATCGCCAATCTAGAACAAAGAATCCTCACCGTAACCGATACCAAGGTCAATTTCACAATGGAGATGTTCGTCGAAGCCGGCCGCGGTTACGTATCATCTGAAATGCTTAAGCACGGCGAGGTGCCAGTCGGTACGATCTTCCTCGACGCATTGTTCTCACCAGTACTTGCCGTAAATTTTGATATCAAGAACACAAGAGTCGGCACCAGAACCGATTATGACCATCTGATACTTGATGTGAAAACCGATGGCACAATGACGCCGGTCGAAGCCGTTGTTGAGGCCTCCGGTTTGCTTAAACATCATCTCTCCTTCTTTACCGGCCTGGGTGTCGAACCACAATTCTCGTCCAAGGAACAACTCGATGCTGAGCATCGACGGATCAGAGAAATATTGAAGCGTAGTATCGACGAACTCGAGATTTCAGTGAGGGCAAGCAATTGCCTTAAGGACAAGAACATCAAGACGATCGGGGAGTTGGTCAGAAAAAGCAGTAAAGAATTACTCAGCTACGAGAATTTCGGCAGAAAATCGCTTAAGGAACTGGAAAAGAATCTCGCCAAGGTGGGACTACATCTGGAAATGGACGTTAGCAAATATCTGAAAGAGGATATCTAATACTATGAGACACGGCGATCGCGTCAAGAAACTTGGCCGGACCCGAGAACACCGTCGCGCACTGCTCAAAAACCTCTGCCGCTCGCTATTCATATTTGAGAAGATCAAGACAACACTGCCCAAAGCCAAAGCAGCGAGACAGATGGCCGAGCGCCTAATTGAATACGCTAAAAGAAATGACCTTGCCGCGAAGAGGCAGATATACCGGTATGTTCCTGATCACAAGCTCGTCAAGATAATATGCGATGATATCGGTCCGAAATTTACCGACCGCTCAGGAGGCTACACGCGCATTTACCGGATGGGCCCGCGGTTGGGCGATGGTGCAGAAATGGCAATACTCGAACTCGTTGAGCAGAGTGACGCTTCGGTCATTACACAACGCAGGAAACTTATCGAGCGCCGGAAATTGGTCGAAATAAAAAAAGAGAAAAAGCAAAAAGAGAAAAAAGTCAAAGAGAAGAAACCGAAGGCAAAAGAGAAAGAAAAAGTAGAGAAGAAGAAAACATCGAAGGAAGCACCTAAGACGAAAAAAACAAAAGATAAGTCTAAGTAGCATTTCGGTGCTCGTATCTCGATCACATAAGTACATTCAACTATTAACAATTCTTATTCAAAATGATTAGCCAAAGGACATTTATGTGTTTAGCGATCTCTCTCTTAATCGCCACGTCTTGTGTGGCGCGCAGAGCAGCTGAAAGACCACCCACAATTACCGAGAGAAAGGCAACCCCTGAATTCCGCCAAGGCCTGTGGATACGTGCTGCTTCAACCGCATCACCCGAAGCCATCACTAAACTGGTGCAGATAGCGAAAAGCATGAATATTACGGATATTTTCGTGCAGGTAGTAGTAGGCGGCTATGCGTACTACCATTCAGATTTTTTACCCCGCAGCCAATATCTCTCGGAAGTATCAGGAAGGGAATACGACCCGCTCGATTCGCTAATCAGGACCTTTGCGAACACGAGGGTCCGGGTTCATGCGTGGGTAAACACATTCCTGTATTGGTCCCTTTCTGAACCACCCGAGTCACTGAACCATGTGCTATATACGCATCCGGATTGGTTCATCAATGATATCAACCGAGTATCGATGGCCGATTATTCCTACAACCAATGGAAGAACCTCCGGCTTGAAGGCTTATACCTCGATCCAGAAAACCCTAAGGTGACCGATTTCGTAGAGGAAATATGTGGTGAGATCACGGCAAATTATCCAGTTGATGGTATTCACCTGGATTTCATAAGATACCCGGGCATCCTCTGGGGATTACCAGACAATGATGAGGCCGCGGTTCTTGCCGGCACCGATGCCGGAATTGCCCGCTGGTGCAACCTCGTTCGTTATACGCGGCTTGGTTTCCTTCAACGCTGGCAGATATGGCAGGCGTGGCGTCTGACACGCAACCGGCAATGGGTCATCGCGCGCGTAATCGATGATGTCGGTCGCCGAGTTGCAGCGCATGCCTTGAAACCGAACTGTCAGTTATCTGTGGCGGTATTTGCAAATCCTTCGCTTTTCCGGTATTCTTTTGCTCAGAATTGGACTGAATGGCGGGAAGACACTTACTTGCCTGTTATCATGTCATACACACCAGATATTGCACTCTTCGTTGACTATATGAATTTTGGATTATTCAACCGTCCGGACGCGCTATTGGGCATTGGATTGCTTTGGCC
>JBAUFP010000361.1:0-2137 GCA_049679205.1 bacterium
AGATTATTGTATTTAAAAAGCTAGATCGAGATGACATGAAGAAGATAATCGATATACTAATCACTGAAGTCGAAGAGAGATTACACGAGAAAAACATGAAACTCGAGCTAGATGAAGCGAGTAAGGAACTGCTGGTCGAAATCGGTTTTGATTCGGAGTTTGGTGCCCGGCCCATCAAGAGGACAATCAGGAAATTGATTGAAGATCCACTTTCTGAAGCAATTCTTAAAGGCAACATAAAAGAAGGTAAGCGCATAAAACTCGTTAGATCAGGAGAAAAGATCGAGTTCACGCAAAAATGATGCTGCTATTCTTTCTCCTGAGTTATACAATCGTCGACGTAGAGGTTGATGCAAAATGGACCGACCGTCAACTGGTTATTCAGTCGAGCGGTATTAGACCCGGTGAAACATTCGAAGACAACCTAATACCTGAAGCACTCAATAATCTAGCGAAGCTAAGGCTCTTCAATTTTATTGCCATTGATACGTCCATTGTGGGTGATGGTATCTTCATCCGGGTAATTGTCGAAGAAGCCCCGTTCTTGAAGGGCGTGCCCGAATTCATCGGAAATAAAAAAATGAAAGACCGCGATCTCAGCAAGAAGATCGAATTTCGTCCCGGTCAGGTCCTAAACGACAGAACCATTTTTGAAGCACGTACTAAAATCCTCCAATTATACAAAGAAAAGCATTTTTACCAGACCGAAGTCAGAGATAGTGTAATTGCGGATACCCTAAACAAGGCTAAGGCCTTCTTTATCATCAATGAAGGTATCCAGCCCCGTATCGGGAAGATCATATTCAACGGAAATAACTCAATACCCGACAACAAGCTCAAAGGCAAAATGGACACCAAGGAAATAGGTTTTCTGCGGTCCGGGAAATTAACCGAAGAGAAGTTAGCCGAGGACATGGAAAAAATCGCGGCGTTTTATAAGGATAACGGATTTTTGGATGTGACGGTGGAACAACCAACCATTGAAGTGGTAGGTGATAGATTCACAATAGCCATCGATGTGCAGGAAAATCAAAAATACTATGTGGGCGACATTACGTTTGAAGGCAATACGCTGTTCTCGGATGCATATCTAGCAGCTCTCATGAAGTTACAGAAGGATGAGATTTATAATCTCGCGAATGCAGAAGAAAGCATGCAAAATCTCTACACCGTTTATGCAGATGAAGGTTATATTTATTGCTCGATAGTTCCAGTGGAAAACGTTCGCGACAGCATCATTGACATAGTTTACACATTTAAAGAATCATCACCGGCAAATATCAATTTGGTTACCATTACCGGTAATTTCCGGACCAGGGAAAAAGTCATAAGAAGGGAATTGGTGACAATCCCAGGACAAAGATACCGGCGTTCAGACGTAATAAGAAGCCAGCGAGAGGTTTTCAACTTAGGATTTTTTGAGGATATCCAGGTCATGCCGGGTACGCCTGATGATAGCGGCAACATTGACATAATATACAATGTGAAAGAGAAGGAAGGCGTGGGGACATTCGGCGGTGGAATCGCCTATTCGGCTCAAGATCTGATGACCGGATACATTGAGCTTTCTCATCCCAATCTCTTTGGCCGCGGGCAACGCATGTATACAAAGTTTGAACTGGGGGGACGACTCACGAATTTCCAAATCGGCTTCACTGAACCGTGGTTTCTCGACACCAGAACTTCAGCTGGGGTAGATATTTATTATGTGAACCGCCTTTATGAATACTACACAAAACGGGATATTGGCTTTGCCACGAGAATTTCGATGCCGTTTTATCTCGATTACACGAGGTTCAGCTATGGTTTCAGAACCGAGCGCACCCAGATCCTGGATATCTCTCGTTCCTACACAGCACCGGAAACAGGCTACAGTCTGTATGAAGATACGATACCCAAGTGGACGATTGCCAATTCATTCACCATTACCAGGGATTCACGTGATTATATTTTCAATGCTTCAAGTGGATCATATATTTCGCTTGGTGCCGAATTCGCAAAAAAGTTTCTGTTCGCAAATGTCGACTATAACCGTTACACCTTGGATGCAAGAGCTTACTTCCCACTTTTCTGGAAAGTCGTTCTCATGACCCGACTCAGCACGGGTGTTGTGACGAGCGTTGACGAAGTGCCCATC
>JBAUFP010000362.1:0-3074 GCA_049679205.1 bacterium
CGTATTAATCTGCAAAGAGTTAAAGTTAAAAAAGGTGGTGAGATTAAGAGATTGCTCGTCTGCACCAGATGCTTGCATGCTGGCAAGGTAAATAAAGTCAAATAACACAGTGTCAAGATCCAACCCCTTTGACTATTTCTTCATTCTAAGACCATTAATTCTTATACCAGCCTGGAATTTTCTCCTGATCGGCAGTTTTCTTGCAAGCCGGCAGGGCCGTTTAACCATAGAGCTGGTCTGGGGTTTAGTGATCTATACTTGTGTATTGGGTGGTGTTTACATCCTGAATCAGATAATGGATGTAGAGACTGACCGTCTGAATAAGAAGCTCTTTGTTCTCTCGGGCGGGTATGTTGCGATCAAAGCCGCCTACATTGAGATGGTAGTACTATGGTTGCTGGCAATAGTATTGTCCATAAGATTCGGGAGCGTCTTTATTCTTTTCATTAGCATATCAATTCTCATGGGCGTCATGTATTCATTGCCACCGATCAAACTGAAAGGAAAGCCGATTCTCGATACTCTTTCTAATGGTGTTGGCTATGGCATGATCAACTTCGCTGTTGGGTGGCTGCTACTAAGCGAATTTGATCCGGCTATGTTCCGTCAATTCCTGCCTTATTTTCTCAGCATCAGCGCTGTTTTTATAAATACTACGATTGTTGATATCGAAGGTGACCGCAAGGCAAAAGAGATCACGACCGCTGTGTTCTTAGGGGCCAACTTTGCCCACGTGTTCTCGACGCTCATTATGGCCGGTGCAATAATTTCTGCATACATTCAACGCGACTGTATCTGTTTGATCCCAGCGGTGGTTTCTTTTCCACTATTTGTTTACACGGCGGTCTTTAGTTTAAAAAATGATAGAGTCAGCCGAAAGATGACCATCGCTTCATTCAGATTACCGGGTCTGCTCTTCACTCTTATTACCTGTGTGTTGTATCCGGTATATTTCTTAGTTGTTTTGGTCGTTCTGGTCGCGATGAGGATTTACTATAAACAGCGTTTTGGCATGACCTATCCGACCCTGGCTCAGGGCTGAGAAGGGAATTTGGAATTGGTTTTCTGTCTGTTTTTTGGGTAATCGTTACTTATACTTGGGGCATTCTAGATAACAAAAAAGGGATGGTTTTACCATCCCTTTTTTGACATTTTGTCCTTATTTTACGGCGTTTTTCAGGTCGCGTCCCGCTTTGAACTTTGGTGCCATTTTAGCTGGTACTTCGATTGGCTCACCCGTACGAGGATTACGGGCGGTTCTTGCCTTTCTCTTGGAAACAGAGAACGTTCCGAAACCCACTAGTGCCACTTTATCACCACTCTTCAAAGCATTAGTAGTCGCTTCCACAAAAGTATTTAAAGCAATACCAGCAGCACGTTTGGAGATCTTCGCTCTTTGTGCCATTCTCTCGATAAGTTCTGCTTTCGTCATAACTTGTCACCTCCTTCCGTACATCATTATAGATATTTTACACGTAATTCGTTGTTTGTCAAGCCCCAATTGACGTATTTTCAAGGGTTGGCGCGTCATTACGTTCTTCCTCACGAAGTTGACATGATTGGATAAATTGTTATAATTATGTTAATGAAGACAAAAATCGCAGTTTTGACAAGTGGTGGTGATGCGCCCGGCATGAACGCGGCGATCAGGGCAGTAGTAAGGACCGCACTACACTTTGGGTGCGAGGTATATGGTGTCAGGGATGGCTACAATGGTCTGGTTTTGGACGATCTGGAAAAATTCACGCGCGGCTCGGTCGCTAACATCATTCAGCGAGGCGGTACAGTATTGGGGACAGCACGCTCGAGTGAATTTCAAACTGCGGGAGGTATGGCAAAGGCAAAACAGGTACTCGTCAACCACAGTATTGATGCACTCATTGTGATTGGCGGCGATGGCACGATGCGCGGTGCTCATGAATTTTCAGGAAACTTTGATGTAAACATACTCGGCCTGCCGGGTACAATTGATAATGATCTCTATGGTACGGATTTCACCATCGGTTTTGATACGGCGATAAACAATGCCCTAGAGGCAGTCGATCGCATAAGGGATACAGCCGCTTCATTAGAAAGGCTTTTCTTTATCGAAGTTATGGGCCGCTTCTCAGGTTTTATCGGTCTGGCCGTTGGTCTTGCCGGCGGGGCAGAGGAGGTCATAATACCAGAGACCCCGACCGACATAGATGCCTTGGTCAGGAAGATTAACGAGAACACAAAAGTGGGCAAGAAATCAAACATCGTGATTGTTGCGGAGGGGGATGAAGCGGGCAATGCCTTCACCATTGCCCAGAAGGTTAAGAACTGTATCAAGGAGGATTATCGCGTTGCAGTGTTAGGCTATATACAGCGCGGCGGTACGCCAACGGCGAGCGACCGAATTCTGGCTTCCAAGCTCGGTTTTGCCGCGGTCGAGGCAGTGCAGCAAAACATGTTCGGCTGCATGGTGGGCGAGATCGACCAGAAGATAGTCTACACACCGTTTGAAGAAACTTACACGAAGAAAAAGAAGATCGATCCCGCAATATATAAGATCATTGAAATCCTCGCCACCTAACCCGGGGACAGGCATACACTTTTACACTTTTGCGATTCGCAAATCGATTATCCCGGCCTCTGACCGAGGTCCGTAGACTCTCGTAGAGCCCAAGTGACTCTGCGGAGATCTTCGGCAGTGGGACAGTGATGAAAACACAAGATTACAGAGATATCTCAGAAGGAATGCCTTCCCCTGTATACCCAAAAGTGCAAAAGTGTATGCCTGTCCCCGTTATAATAGGTGATGTTGTGAAAATGAGTAGTAACCTTCTTCGGCGATGATGACGTGGTCGACGATCTCCACGCCCATGATCTCGCCGGCCCGGCTGATTCTTTCGGTTATCTTCAAGTCGTCCTCCGATGGTTTTAATATGCCGCTCGGATGATTGTGGATCAGGAAGATAGCACTGGCGCTTTCATTAATTGCGAATTGAAAGACCTCGCGGGGGTGAACCAGACTCGCGTCAAGGATACCCTTGGAGACCGTATAGTCATTGATCAATATATTCCGGCCATCCACGGCGACAACCTTGAAG
>JBAUFP010000363.1:0-2596 GCA_049679205.1 bacterium
AATGGGAAGGCTGATCCAGCGCCCAGAGCAAGGTCCCGGCCGTATCCACGACATAAACCTTGTTCGGATCGACCGCATTGTTACCACCAGTGATGTAGAAACGCTCACCGTCAAACTCAATACCCAAGAGCTGGTTGTCCGTAACCACTGCCTGCGCATCGAGCTCAAAGATCACGTCGCCAAAACTGATCGCGGTCGTGGAATAAACCGCCGAAGTGTCATTCGACGGATCACTGTCACCGGTCAGCATGGTGTAGATCTCGGTATAATAGTAGCTATCCGTCGCAAAGGTCACCGTACCAAAGTTGACATTGGAATCGCCCGCCACCGGGAAGTCAGTCAGGGTCACACTCTGGGAAAATACCTGAGTCATACCCACGGTGTCATAGACAACCGCCATGGCATCAAAGGTCTCGGCATTGTTACCGAAGTTCTGAATGCGCCCGATCACATCATAATCACCCGCAACACAAGAACCCTCAGGGGGACTCACGACCTCGGAACAGCCAACATCATGACCGGCTACATAAGGTATCGCACCGATCGAGACATTATCAAAGGCCGCATAGTAACCCCAGGTGTTAAGGTCATCAAAATAGAAGTAAACCTGGACATAATCAGCTGATGCATAAGCCGAAACATCAACCGAATCCCAGGCCGGACCCGAGAGTACGCCCGACGGATATAACGCTAGTTCCGTAGCCGTCCAGACCCCACCGGTCGAGTGTTTGATGCCGACATGGAGCTCGTTCAGATAAGAACCACTGCCACCATAGTTGAAAATACCATACTTCAACCAATCCATGCTCGAATTAGGTGTCATGACCGGCGACAGGGCACTATCCTGCATCCATAAGGCACTACCACCTGCATCCGAGTCGATCCACATCGTGGAATCACCGGCATCGGGCAATGAACCATGCAGCGCCGCAGCTTCAACATCCCAACCGGCCGGGAACGGCATGCCATTGGTATGGGTCCAAGCCTGCAGACCAGTCTCAAAATCAAAGAGCGTCGACTGTGCCGTCGGTGCCGTGTAGAGTTCAATAAACCGACCTGAACCCGTATTCTCTGTCTGAATGATAGCCCCGGTAGCTGAATCGAGTTCATGAACACCCGTGCCATTAGTTGCCAGAAGATTACCATTACCCAGCCGATAAATCCCACGAGGACCACCACTGAAAGGAAGAGTACTAACAATCGTGCCATTTAACTCGAAATCAGTTACTACATTATCACTGAACGAAGCGTTGAGAAACTCTCCCGGCAGGACTGCATCGAATTGAACTTGCTCGGGGAAACTCACCGAGAAGATCTGATTGACCAATGTCCCGCTTGTATCGTACAACCTAACATTATCCGTAGTGCCCTGAATATCGCACAGCAATGAGCGCCCATCCTCGAGAAAGAGAATATCGAACGGGTCAGATCCATCGGCGATAAAATCCCGGACCACCACGTGTGGGCCGGAGAATTCACGTACATAATCATCACCGCTTGTCACAAATAGATGACCGTCGCGGAAATCGATGCCGCGAATATTGTTCAATCCGTCCGTTGCGTCGGCATAGATATAAAGAAATGCACCGGTCGTGTCAAAAACATATACTGCATCGGACACCTGGTCTGAAACGTATATATTGTAATCAGGACCAGAAACTGCATTGATTGGCGTTTGGAAATTGTACTGCGGTACGCTGCTTGTATCATCGATGATCAAATCACCAAGATACGTACCATCAAAAGGATCGTACATACCAACGACATCGGCAGTCGATTCAGGAATAAGCAGGACTTGATCAAGACGATTGAGCTGGGTCTTCCGCTGCGGTTTAACGGTCGAGTGCATATTATTTTCATCCACACCCACTTCCTCCAACTGCTCTTTGTTCATAGCTCCAGCGTTGGATTCCATTCGGTCAGCATCCGGCACCGCGGCGAACGCGACACATATAAACACTAAGCACAGTTGCAATATTGCTATCTTCTTCACATTACCTCCTAATAATGTTTTGGGATGTTAACTACCCGTATCCCATATGCATCCCACGAAATATGGTTTGTCTGGTATATTTGTCTTTACCTCACCCCCTTTCTTAGTATATCGGTTGTAAATCATTTCGAGTACTATTCACTATAATCAAAATGTGGAAGAAATCAATATCTTGGTTTCAATTTCGAATAACCGTAGCTAGTTCTCGATTCCGCCCCGCACAGGGCTACACTCGAACAATAAATTACGTACTCTTCGAGTCTGTAGGGAAGGGTCATAGCAAAACAATACAGCATGGATTCCCCGGTTAAACCGGGGAATGACAAGAGTCATGTTCTCGATGCGTTCCTTGCATCACTTACTCGAACAGTAAGGGATATTTGCTCTTCGAGCTTGTCGATTCCGTTTTTGCTCAAGACTTTGGTTTGACAGCAAAAACGAGAATCCCGCATTCGCGGGGAAAGCGTATTACGCATAACACCACACGCTAGACGCAGGACGCTTTTCCCGGATAACTGAACGTCGTAGAAAAATAACTGTAGTTGCCCAATTTATTGGGCTAAGCATTTGCTCTTCGAGCATCCCGTTCTAACGGGCGAAAGC
>JBAUFP010000364.1:0-4378 GCA_049679205.1 bacterium
TCCCATTTGTCTGTTATCGGTAATCTGGTATCCGTCATCGGTAATCAGTCATCAGTAAAAGTATGTTCGAGAAGTTAACCGACAGATTGATTGCTCTGTTTCAACTCGATAGAGGGAATCGAGTCAAAAACTATGGGTATTTTGAGGGTATTCTTAGCGTCGTTCTGAATATCCTGCTTTTTCTTCTCAAATTCACATTCGGGACCCTGTTGAATAGCGTTTCATTGATTGCGGATGCGTTCCACTCACTCTCTGATGTTGTTACTTCGGGGATTGTTATTTTTGGGTTTAGAATTGCGTCTAAACCTCCCGACAAGGAGCATCCATTCGGACACGGGCGGGCAGAGCGCATTACAGCAATCGTAATCGCCTGCCTCCTCATCGTGGTCGGTTTTGAATTTTTCATGAGTGGTTTCAATAGATTCAGGAATCCGGTTCCAATTAGAAGCGACCTATTCGTGATCATTATGCTTGTTCTGTTCATAGTAATCAAAGAATTCCTCTGCCGAATTTCCCTGACGTTAGGCATGAGAATTGGTTCTTCAAGTTTGAAAGCGGATGCCTGGCATCATCGCACTGATTCCATTTCAACTGCTCTCGTTATCGGCGCCTTTATATCATTTAGATTCGGACTCTACAGTCTTGACGGAATCTTGGGAATGCTTGTTGCATTGATAATTGTCTACATGGGTATTTCGATAATTGTTGAATCTGGTGATTCCCTGATTGGTCAAGCACCGCCTTCCTCGCTCGTCAACAAAATAAGAGAGACAGCTTCTAGGTTCGATGGTGTTGATGATGTCCACCATATTCATGTACATGACTATGGCGGACAGCTTGAAATAACCATTCATATGAGACTGAAAGGAGATACACATCTCGAAGATGCACACGAAAGAGCATCTAAGGTGGAGAGCGCAGTTAAGAAATGTGTGCCAGGTGCTGAGGTTACCGTGCATCTTGAACCGCTTCAAGACAATGGCCGGCAAAGTTAACGCCTCTGCTCAGGTTAGCATAAGAAAATTCTGTATCGAAGAGTATGAGGATTTAATGAAATTGTGGCGTGGATCCAAACTGCCCCATAAGCCTGCGGGGCGTGACAGTAAAGAAAGTATTACGCGTGAGATAGAACAAATGAATGCGGTCTTTCTGGTTGCCGAGAAAGATGGTGAGCTGATCGGTTCGGCGTTTGGAACTCATGATGGAAGAAAAGGGTGGATAAACCGGGTTGCCGTTACACCGCGTCATCGGAGGCAAGGTATTGCAGAGAGGTTAGTCAGTGAGGTCGAGCGCCAGCTTGGTTATATGGGTATCCTTATTATTGCTTGTTTAATAGAAGATTGGAACACAGAGTCAATGGAATTCTTCGAGAAGATTGGCTACAAGCGTCACCGCGATATTTATTACTACACCAAACGGGAGGATCCAGAAATATGAGACGAATAGGACTCGTTGGAGGTCTCGGGCCTGAAGCGACAGTTGATTATTACCGTATGATAATCAATAAATGTCGTAATGAGGCTGGGGGAAAGGTCCCGGAGATCATTGTCTACAGCTTAGATCTGAGTGACTTTCCGAGGCTCGAGCAGAGAAGCAAGATCGTCCAGTGGCTTGGAGGAGCAATCAATGCGTTACACCGGGCCGGTGCTGATTTCGCGGTTATCACCGCTAATACACCCCATATCGTATTTGACGAAATCGTGGCCTTGTCACCGATACCGCTCATTAGTATTGTTGAGGAGACGTGTCAGGTGGTGCAGAGCATGAATCTAAAGAATGTAGGTCTCATTGGAACTAAGGTCACCATGAGCAGTGACTTTTACCAGCGCGTTTTTTCGACTCATGATATCTCGATATCAGTACCGACGGAGCAGGAACAGGATTATATTAATGACAAGCTCGTTTCGGAAATAATATACAATCGAATTGTTGAAGAAACCCAGCAGGGTCTGCTAGCAATCATTAAACGTATGGTTGAAAATTACCGTATCGAGGCCGTGATACTCGGCTGCACCGAACTGCCGTTAATCCTCACTAGCGACGCATTCGGTATTCCTTTTTTGAATACCACAAAGATACACGCCGAGAGCGTGGTGCGGTTCTGCCTGACCGGAAAGTAGGTTTCCGGATATTATTGCGAACCTTTTGTCGGTCTGGGTTTGCTTGACTTCCTGATGGTTTAGCATATAATAGCCTGACAGCACATGGAAAAACCAAGCATCCTGATCATTGATGATGATAAAGCGATTTGTGACGCATGTTTCCAAGTTTTAACCCAGGAGCAGTACTCGGTTGAGGTGAGTCAGGATGGTGTATCTGGTTTGGAGAGAATCGATGATTTCAAGCCAGATGTTGTCTTCATTGACTTGATGATGCCGGGGTTGAGCGGTGCTGAGATTCTCCCCAGGGTGAGGGAAAAGGATCCATTCATAATGCCGATCGTCATAACTGGTTTCGCCACAATCGACCGGGCAGTTGAATCCATGAAACTGGGTGCCTACGATTTCTTACCGAAGCCATTCACGCCCGAGCAGCTTAGAATCATCACCCGGCGCGCGCTTGACCGCAGGTGCGCGGCTATGGAGACAGCACGTTTACATCATGAAAAAGAGAGGATGCGCCAGAATTTCATTTCAATGGTATCTCATGAATTACGGACACCTCTGGTTGCTGTCATGCAATATCTGGAGGTTATTCTTAGCGGCTCTGCTGGCAATGTTGCGGATGCACAATTGAAGATTGTTGAACGCATGAACGTACGTGTGACTGAGTTATTGAAAATAATAGATCGTTGGTTGAAGCTTGCACGTATCGAGGACATACACCTGAAGGATGAATTTGTTGAATTCGATCTGTCGGCGGTCATTCGTGAATCAATAGATGTTGTCAGGGAAGCGACCGGGAAAAAGAACGTTGCTGTAGTTTTCGAATCAGGTGTTGCCAATAGCACAGTCTGTGGTGACCGTGAGATGTTGAAAGAGGTTTTCACGAATTTGATCGGTAATGGTATAAAGTACAATCGAGAAGGAGGAAGCGTTAGCCTTTCCTTATACGAGAAACCAGATACCCTGGTGCTCGACGTCAGTGATACAGGTGTTGGGATTTCTGAGGCTGATATTCCACGACTCGGTGAGGAATTCTACCGTATCAAACGGGATGCGACCGCTCCCGGCATTGGTATCGGATTGGCGATCGTAAAGAAGATTCTCGATATACACGGTGGTGAATTAGAGATTGAGAGCAAGTTAGATAAAGGCAGCAAGTTCAGTGTTTACTTGCCAAAACGAAAAACAAAAGGAGCAGCATAAATGAGTACAACAAGCATCTTAATCGTTGACAGTGATTTCGAGCACGCAACATCAAACAAAAAAATGCTGGAGAACGCCGGTTATGACGTTACGGTTGCCGAGACCGGCAAGAAGGGATTAGAGATCGCCCGGACTAGCAAACCGCAGTTAGTCATTCTTGATGCAATGCTACCTGACATAAACGGCTTCTCGGTGTGCCAGGAATTGAAGGATGACCCAAAGTTGAGCTCGATCCGTGTCATAATACTCACGGCGCTGGGAACTTCCGGAGAGAGCTATCTTTCTAACATGGCTGAGGAACATAAAGCCGATTCGTTCTTCGCAAAACCTGTCGATGCGAAGATATTGCTGAGTCAGATCGGAGAATTACTGACAAAGACTACAGCGGTGACAAGTGCTTCCAAAGTCAAAGGGAGGATACTGCTCATTGACGATGACCCTGACTTTCTCGAGGCTACACAGCAAATACTCGTGGCAAATCGCTATGAAGTCATCACGGCTGAGAACGGTGAGGATGGTATTGCCAAGGCAAAATATGAGAGCCCGAATCTGATTATACTCGATGTAATAATGCCTGGTAAAGATGGATATTCGGTTTGCCATGAATTACGAAAGATTGATCAGACCAGGCCGATACCGGTTATCATGCTCACCGCAGTTGGCCAGCAATTGTCAAAACCCGAATATGCTGTGGATATGGCGATTGATCACCTGGCAGATGATTTTATTGATAAACCCGTTGATAGTCAGACCCTGATAAGAAAGATCGAGAAGCATCTTCGGCATTGAGTCGGTCATGCGCCAACATCTCTGATTAGGCTATGATAAAACCGCGCTTGCCGTTGAGGACAAAGCTAATCGTTAGTTTTTCCATTGTTATCATAATTGGTGTTTTCCTTTCTACGATTATCGGTATCCGTTTAATTGGATCGGCAATCATAAGACAAGCTCAGGATAAAGTGCGGCTTGATCTGAACACAGCGCGCGAGGTCTATCGTGGAGAAGCCGAAGCAATAAGGACGAAGATTCGGCTAACGGCAAGCAGATTTTTCATTAAGGACGCGTTACAT
>JBAUFP010000365.1:0-3710 GCA_049679205.1 bacterium
GGGAATCGAAGAAGAAAGTGAGCAAAATCCTTTTCTAGAATTCGCCCGAGAAATAATAACGAAGAGTTATCCCTAATAATTAAGGTAGAAAGGAGCAAGAAATGGCACTACTCGAAATAAGGTGGCATGGCCGAGGCGGGCAGGGTGCAAAAACAGCGGCCCTTCTCTTTGCCGATGCTGCCGTAGAAACGGGTAAATACATACAAGCATTTCCTGAATATGGGCCGGAACGCATGGGCGCCCCGGTCTTTGCATTCAATCGCATTTCTGATAAACCAATACTTCAACATTGCGGCATCAAATCACCCAACATTGTTGTCGTGTTGGATCCAACACTGATGGAAACAGTGGACGTGACTGACGGTCTTCCCGAGGATGGCGTTATTCTGGTCAACACCCAGAAAAGTGCTGAAGAAATAAAGAAACAATTAAAGCTGACCAAACAGCATGTCTATGTTGTGGACGCCAGCAAAATTTCTGCTGAGATACTGAAACGTGACCTCCCAAACACTCCGATGCTGGGCGCTTTGATCAAGGTCTCCAAGCTGCTCGATTTCAATGACATGCTCGATTCAGTGAAAATCCGCTTAGAGCACAAATTCCCGAATCGTCCGGAAGTGGTCGACGGCAATATCAAGGCAATCAAGCGCGCGTACGAGGAGGCGAAAGCATGAAGAAAGAGAAAAAGGGTTGGAAAGAATTACCAATCGGGCTGGTGCTTGAAGGCGGTTCGAGCGAAGAGTTTGAAACCGGTGACTGGCGCAGCGAGAAACCGATCTGGGATGAGAAAAAGTGCACCAATTGCTTTATCTGCTGGATATACTGTCCTGACTCGGCGATCATCGTGAAAGACGGCAAAGTACAGGGCATTGACTACCGCTACTGCAAAGGCTGTGGAATCTGCGCTGAAGAATGTCCACCTAAGATCCAAGCAATCAAAATGGTAAGGGAGGAGAAATGATCGTTGCGCGAACTGGAAACGAAGCAATGGCCGAAGCAATGCGTCAGATCAATCCGGATGTTGTTGCCGCATATCCGATTACCCCTGCTACCGAAGTCGTTCAGTTATTCTCAAAATTCGTCCACGACGGCGAAGTGGACACCGAATTTGTGCCCGCGGAGAGCGAACACTCGGCAATCAGTGCCTGTGTCGGCGCTTCATCAGCCGGCGCCCGGGTCATGACCTCGACCGCGTCCCAGGGACTTGCCCTGATGCACGAAATTCTATTTATTGCGGCTGGCCTGCGGTTACCGATTGTGATCTGCCTTGTCAACCGTTCATTATCCAGCCCGATCAATATTCACTGCGATCATTCCGACTCACTCGCCTCAAGAGATGCCGGCTGGATCCAGATATTCAGCGAGAACACTCAGGAAGCATACGATTCCACGATCATGGCTGTGAAGATTGCGGAAAAGGCACTGCTTCCGGCAATGGTCACGACCGACGGGTTCATTATCAGTCATGGCATGGAGCGCGTCGACATGGTTGACGATGCCGCAGTACCGAAATTCCTCGGCACACGCCAGGCAAAGACTTCATTGCTCGATGTGGATAATCCCATAACCCTGGGTGCGCTCGACCTGCAGGATTTTTTCTTTGAGCATAAACGCTCGGAGATCGATGCAATGAACCATGTGCTGCCGATCATCGACGAAGTCCAAAAAGAATTCGGCGATAAATTCGGCCGTCACTATCCGCTCGTTGATGAATACAAAATGGACGACGCAGAAGTGGCAGTACTGGCCAT
The DNA here is from genome assembly GCA_049679205.1 of bacterium. Classification (GTDB taxonomy): domain Bacteria; phylum Hydrothermota; class Tepidihabitantia; order SM23-42; family SM23-42; genus SM23-42. Next base: position 1,752 of record JBAUFP010000365.1, read on the forward strand.
GGGTTCTACCGGCGGCACGGGAAAAGTTGCGGTCGATCAACTGCGTGAGCAGGGCAAGAAAGTAGGTTTAGTGAGATGCCGTGTTTACCGCCCGTTTCCCAAGGACGCGATGCTCAAAGCAATCTCCAAGGTGAAAGTCCTGGGTGTGATGGACCGTTCTGATACGATGTCAACGCTCGGTGGTCATTTGTATAATGAATGCCGCTCCATACTCTATGATTCAAAAATGCGTCCATTAATGAAAAATTACGTTTACGGGCTTGGCGGCCGCGATATCAGCATCGAAGATATCGAAGCCGTCTACGCAGAGCTCTTCGGAATACAGAAATCAGGCAAAGTTGATAAAGATATTGTTTACTACGGAGTAAGGGGGGAATAATGGCATCACTTAAAGAACTAGCAGCTCAGAAAGAGAAATTCTTGGGTGGTCACCGCGCCTGTGCTGGATGCGCCGCAACTATTGCCGCGCGTATGGTACTGACCGCAGCCGAACAACCGGTTGTTGTCGGTGCGGCCACTGGATGCTTAGAGGTCGTGAGCACGATCTATCCGTTTTCCGCCTGGAATGTCCCCTATGTCCATAACGCGTTCGAAAATGTAGCCGCAACCATGTCCGGCGTCGAAGCCGCCTACCGTGCCCTGAAGAAAAAAGGTGCGGTTAAAAAAGATCTGCGCTTCATCGCCTTTGGTGGCGACGGCGGTACTTACGATATCGGACTGCAGGCGCTTTCCGGCATGATCGAAAGACGCCACCGCGTGCTCTATGTATGCTACAACAATGAAGCATATATGAATACCGGTATTCAACGGTCATCAGCCACACCGCGTGGCGCGCATACGACAACCTCACCGGCCGGCACCAAGATCCCGGGCAAAATGCAGAACAGAAAAAACCTCACCGAAATCATCATTGCCCATGAACCGGCTTATGCTGCCCAGGCAACTATCGGCTACTGGAACGATCTCGTGACAAAAGTGCGCAAGGCACTGGATGCGGACGGACCTTCTTTTATTAATATCTATGCACCCTGCCGGCTCGGCTGGGCATACGTCCCGGAAAAAACCATCAAAGTCTCTAAGCTGGCGGTCGAGACCTGTGTTTGGCCATTGTACGAATATCAAGACGGAAAATACCGCATTACGGTTAAACCCAAGGAAAAGAAACCGATAACTGAATTTATGAATCTACAAGGCAGGTTCGGACACTTATTCAAATGGCATGACGACGTACCGATCAAGGAGTACCAGGAAGAAGTCGACATGATCTGGGAGCGGTTGCTGAAAAGGAGCGCGCAGTAACGCATAGCTAGCGACAGCCAGATACAACCAGGCATAGAATATGATAAAAGTGATCCTATTTGACTTAGACGGCACACTGTACAACAGCACCGAAGTAAGAAAGAAATTTGCCGAAGCGGCATACCACGCTCTGGCAAAACTCAAAAACATTACGGTCGACGAAGCAACCTCACTGATCGAAGATACCCGCGAAAAATTAAAAGAGAAGCACGGCTTTCCCGTACCCTACACGCTCACCCTGGTGCGCTTTGGCATGCACGTTGAAAACTGGCACAAGGAAAACATCGATTTCTTTGACCCGCGCGACTATCTTTCATCGAACGGAGAATTGAGAGAAATGCTACTGGATTTGAGAAAACGCTGCCGGCTCGCCATCCTGACGAACAATAACGAAGTGCAGGCCGGACGCATACTCCAAGCACTCAAGATGCAGGATTTGTTCGACCGCGTTTTCACCTATAACAGCTTCAAAACCATGAAGCCGAATCCGCAATTCTTCAAGCAAGCGGCCAAGGCGATGGAAGTTACGCCCGAAGAATGTTTGGTTGTCGGTGACCGCTACAGTATTGATTTGATTCCGGCCCAGAACCTGGGCATGCAGATCTATGAAGTCAAGGGACCGGACGATATACCGAAGTTAGTCACGGCCTTGCGGTCGGT
>JBAUFP010000366.1:0-4592 GCA_049679205.1 bacterium
GCAATGCACTTAGGTACTTTTCCTGGTCGTCGCGGTCCACAAGATCAACCATGCGCGTCGAAGAGAGTTCTGTACGGTCATAACCAAAGAGGTCTACGAATCTCTGATTCAAATCAATAATCTTCCCATTTAAATCATGGAAGAAAATCGCATCGTTTGAATTCTGAAAGATGCCGCGGTATGTTTCTTCACTCTCTTTTGCCTTCTTGAATTCTTCGCGCAACCGATGTTCGATGTTGTTTGCTACAATCTGTTTGCGCAATTCAATCAGCTCTTTCAAAAGTTGTTCCCTTGATTTCTCTTCGTCCTTCATTTTGCCGCACTTAAGAAAGAAAAAAATGATTGGTTCGCGTTCGTGGAAGAATAACTATCGATTACAAATCTAGCGATATATTTCGGTGCAGGCGAAATTATCGTGGTTATCATTATTTTCCTAAATATACCTACATATATTTGAATGTCAATAGCGGGGTTCACGCAATACTTTAACATAACCGCATGAACGAATCAGTGCTTCTGCCATTGCTGACCATTTTTTAGTGTTCTCGATTCCATCAGCCATAGGCTGATTCCGCTCGAACAATAATGAATAATATCCTTCTGGTATGAGAGCCGAGGCCGACCGAATAAATACATTAGTCTTCGATGGAAGATGGGGACAGGCATGCACTTTTGCACTTCTGATCAACCGAACACGGCATACCCGTCTTTCTGCTTTATATTCCGTCACAATACGTCTATTACTCGCTGAAAAGTGCAAAAGTGCATGCCTGTCCCCGAAGTTCGAAGTTACACTTCTATGATCTTGGAACCACGGGCGTTTTCCAGATACACGAGAATGCAACGTATGCGCTTGCCCGGGTAAATCTGCTCAATACCCTTCTTATATACACGCATCTGGCGCTTGTATTCTGGTTTTACGGTGCCGGTTTTGTAGTCGATAATTAATATTTCATCTCCATTGATTATCAATTTATCGATCTGACCGGAAACATCTTTTTTCTCGTCCTCAAAGTATATTGCCAATTCATTCTTGCATGCTACATCTCGACCTTCCCTGTAAAACAGAAACTTGAGATCCGGGTCGAGCAGTGTATGTCGCAGCAATGGTAAAAGCCGCTCTTCAATAAAAATCTCATCGCGCTGGGTACGTACGTAAATGTTCTTGGCATAATCCACGAGTCCTTTGATAAACGCCTCGGCATCCATATCATCGAGCCAGGCAACCTGACTCAGGGCGCGGTGTATCATCTCGCCGAATTCCAGTCCTTTTCTCCGCTTCGGCTCGATAATTTCCACACCGCGTTCGGTCGGCGAATAGAGCGTACGCTCCTCCCGTACTACCGGGCCCTGCTCAATCAGTGTAACGTGATAAGGTTTGGCTTCTCGCTTTTCCGGCTTTTTCTCTTGCTTGGGTATCGTATCTAATGGCAGCGCAGCATCGCCCAGCCTTTCTTTAATGACATTCAGCCACAGCCCAAGGCCGGCCTTAGAAGTTTTATAGCCCAGCATATAGACACCGCTCTTCGCTCTAGTCAAGGCTACATAGAGCAAGTTGAGACTATCTTTTTTCAAACGTTCCTGCTCGGCTTCCCTCAAACCCTGAAGATATTTACCGTGTTTACGCCAGTAAACTCGGTCCGGACGGGCACTTTCTTTTTCGTATGAAAATAATAGCTGTGCATTCTCGGGCTGCCGCAGATCCCAGTTGGTCTCCGGAATGAGTACGATCTCGAATTCCAGACCCTTTGCCCGGTGCACGGTCAGAATTTCCACGCCCTGCGCGTGGGTCTCCTTGACTTCGATGGATTTACCGTGATATTCAAACCAGTCAACAAAAGCGCTTAACGAGTTGAAATCAGCATTCGTGTAGCCGAGTGCGGCATCGAGTAAAGTAGCCAACGGATACGAAATTCTCAGGGTGAACTCTTGCAGGATACGAAAAATAATCTCATAAGGGTTGTTGAAGTATACCAGGCCGAGTATTTTTTCCAAGCGCACGGTAACTGGCCATTCCGAATGATAGTCCAGGAGCGCCATATACAAAGTCTTTTTGCCTACCCTGAGCCGCCTGATTGTCTCTTCGTTCATAGCCACCGGTGCCGCGAGCAGCACGTGCAGCAAACTGAAATCATCTTGCGGATTATCCAGGAATTTGAGTAGATGGAGTATGAATTGAACATCTGGTTCATCGAGAATGCTCGTCCGCGAACGGCTCACGCAGGGAATTGATGACTCGGACAAGGCTTTTGCCAGGCGTGATGCGAACTGATTAGTGCGCGTCAGGATCGCAATGTCGTCGGGTGCGTATCCATACACCGTGGTCAGTTCGCGGAGAATTTTTACTGTCTTATCTATTGTCGCTTCATCACCCTCCTCTTTCTTCTTGAATTCACCCAGCTCCTCGATACGCATCCACCCGCCTATGTTACCCGGTTTAGCCTGGTCTTTCTTATCGAGAATCTTGTTGACAAAACGTATGATCTCTTCCCTGGTGCGGAAGTTAACGGATAGCTCTTTGCCCTTTATCTTACCCTCATACTTGTTCTTCAGGTAATCGAACAGCTCGGGCGCACCCTCGCGCCAGCGGAAGATCGCCTGGAAGGGATCACCAACATAGAACAGGCTCTTGTCTTCTGGATCCACCGCGGTTATCTCATCCATGATCGGTTCCAGTATTTCTATCTGGCGGAAACTCGTATCCTGGAATTCATCGATCATCAGGTGATTAAGATCCGAGCCCAGCTTGAAGTAGAGGTAATCGGTTTCCGGGTTACTTTTTAGCGCTTCGCGCGTGAAGAATTCAATATCATCGAAACCCAATGCGCTCATTTTCTGCTTTTCGCTTCGGAATTCCCGGTGGATCTCAATGATCGGTTTCAGATGTATCAACATTTCGCGGTCCGACAGCACGGTCACATATTCTTGCAGACGCTCTACGGTGTCTTCGACCAGGCAGTGAAACTCGTCAGGTGTTTCGAGCCGCTCGACAAAATTCTTCACATACTTCCTGTTGACGATGCCATCATCCAGGAAATATCTAAGTATTGGATCGAGCCGGCGCGCATCAGCGCGGTCGGTGAAATCAGTTATTTTATTCAGCATGCCTTCGAGCATTGAATTGAATTTGCCCGTACTCTTGGTGAGCGCCGCGTATTCATGGTCATGCACGAAATGCACTAAATCATTCAGACAACCGATTAGTTCTTTGGTGATACTCTCGGCTGCGCTCCTTATCTTACCTTCACGCTGCGTTAGATCTTCAAAATAAGGCATCCACGGGATCAGGCTGCGGTACAGATTATCAATGCCTGTCTTCACGGTCCGTTCCTGCTGTTCAACTAGTTCGGTCAGCATTGCGAGCACTTGCGGATCTGCGCGCGCCGTATCAAGAACCCTGTCTATTGCCTGCATGAGTATCAGCTGTTCATCGGGTTCGTCGATTATTTTGTAGTCAGGCATGATACCGGCCGCAAAAGGAATACATGAGAGGAAAGAAGCGAAAAGGCTGTGAAACGTTGAAATATGAACATCAGAAAAATTATTGAGCAAATGGCTTTTCTTCTGCTCCGCCCGTTTCTGGATATCTGGGAAAATGGCACCGAAGTAGTCGATGACATCCTTCTCCGGTTCATTATCAGCAGTACCCAGGGTCAATACATCTAAATACCTGAGAATACGGTTTTTCATCTCAAAGGCCGCGGCATTGGTAAACGTGATCGCGTATAATGATTCAAGCAGAAAATTGCGGTCATGGAGATAGAGCAGTAGAAATCTCTTGGTCAGGGCGTGGGTTTTCCCGGAACCCGCCGCTGACATCAAGGCGATGTTTTCAATCTTCTCGGCCATGTTCTTCTCCGCACAGCTGTGCATAGATGCAGTGATCACAGAAATCATCATTCTCGGTCTGATAAAAAGCGACTTCCGGATCCAGTATTTGTTTGATCGTGGGTACGAGAATTTTGTTTTTGAACGCATTCAAATAACCCACCGCGTCCTTACCGTCGATGATATCGACGGTCCTTGACTGCCGTCCGATCTCGTAGTACATCATGCCGCCGATTATCTCGAAATGCTCCTCGGAAAACACCAGGGCGTACAAGGGCAGCTGAAACTCGGTGAAATCATCACCGATCTCGTAAGTCTTTCGGCCCGGTATTCTGCCGGTTTTGTAATCTATTATGCAGTACTGTCCCTGGTAAAGATCGATGCGGTCAATAAACCCATAGACGCGCACCTGGGCATTGTTAATCCAGAGATGATGCTTGGCCTTTCGCTCGAGCGCCGCCCTGAAAATCTCAAAGCCGCCAGCGAAACGTTCCGCCTCGGTCTCGAGAAAATGCCGCATCCGGCGCTTGAATACATTAAGATCAATATAGGTGGCGGACTTGGGCTTCACGGCCAGACTGCGGTTTCTCTCCAATGCCTTTTCCAGTTCCCTTTCCATAACCGCGGTCGCCCGGTCCATTTCCTTTTCAGTGAAGCCTCCTGGAAAGTGATACTGGTAGAAATTTCTCACCGCATTATGGACGACCTCGCCCCACTCTTTAGCGCCGGGTTCTTCTATGATTTCCGCGGGTTCGGTAATTCGC
>JBAUFP010000367.1:0-3967 GCA_049679205.1 bacterium
CTGTAAAGGATACCTTCCTTGCTGATGAAAACTTCACCGGTGCCATCGAAGGCCGCTATCTATTCGGCATGCCTATGAAAGGTGCAGAAGTGACATGGAGTCTCAGGCGCAGCTATCATTATTTGCACTTTTCCCAGCATGAGGGTTACCAGTTTGGAGAATATGTTGAAGGCCGTGAACGTGAATTGCTAAGTTCTGGCCGTGGCCGATTAAATCAGAATGGCGAGTATGATGTATCATCTCGACTCTCTAAGAACGATATCTATGCCCCGTCTCTGCTGTATCTGGAGGGCGTCGTGACCGCGCCCAATATGACGACCATTGCCGGAGAACAAAATTGGTTAGCCCTCAATGCCGATTATCTGATTGGCCTGAAGACCGAGAAATACCTCTACGTGCTAGGTGATACCGTAGATCTTAGTGTTGTCGCGGTCACGCCCTCAGGTAGCCTCACCAGCGGTAAGAACGTAAAACTAGAAATCTACAGAACTGAATGGAAATCGATCAAGAAGGCGCGTCTTGGCGGCCGCTATGAATGGGTCTCCGAGAAGATCGAGACTAGAGTAGACGAGCAGAATATGAAGAGCCGACCTGATGCCTCGACCCTGTCCATTGTTCCTGAGTCCCCTGGCAACTATTATGTCCGTGCTAATGGTCAGGATAACAAGCGTCGGCAGACCTCTACGCGTGTCTATTTCTACGTTGCCGGACAGGGCTATGCGGGCTGGGAAATGCGTGACGATGATATGATCGAACTGGTCGCGGACCGAGACGAATACAGGATCGGTGATACTGCCCGGATCTTAGTGAAATCTCCATACGATTCAGCGCGCTGTCTGGTAACAGTCGAGCGCGAACTCGTGATTGATAAGTTCGTTCAACGTCTACGCGGCAATGCCGACTATGTGAAGATCCCGATAAAATCGCAATATCTACCCAATGTCTACGTGTGCGTTACCCTTTTGCGAGGCCGGGTTAGGGAACTGGGTTGGAATGAGGAGATCGAACAGGATTTGGGAAAACCGCAGTTCAAGATCGGCTACGTGAACCTAAAGGTCAGCGCCGAGGAGAAACGACTCCACTTAACAGCCAGACCTGATAGGGCTGATTACCGGCCCGGGGACAGCGTCGCCGTGCTACTGGACGTCAAAGATCACAGGAACCGGCCAGCGGCAAACACCGAGGTTGCCTTGTTTGTTGTGGATTTGGGTGTCCTCAATCTAATCGATTTCCAGACCCCTGATCCTTTCCGACACTTCTACGGCAGCCGTCCATTGTCCGTGCGGACCATCGAGTCGCGCGTCAACATTCTCGGCGAACGTAGTTACGGTGAAAAAGGGGAGGAAAGGGGAGGCGGTGGGGCATATGCTGAGGGTGTTTCTTATCGAGAAAAATTCATTGCCACGGCTTTTTATAAGGCTGACCTTCGTACTGACAAAAACGGTGCGGCCTCAGTGCGCTTCCGACTGCCTGATAATCTGACAAAGTTTCGAATTATGGCGGTTGCTCATACAAAGGAATCACAATTCGGTTCGGCCGAATCAACATTAGTCGTCAGCCTACCTTTCATGATGACTCCTTCGATCCCCAGATTCGCGCGTGTTGGTGATTCGTTCAAGGCTGGTGTCGTACTACATAATCGTACCGACAAAAGAGAAAAGGCATCGGTTAAGTGCTCTGTAAAAGGCTTAGAGCAACTCGACGGCAGTGAAAAAGATATTATGCTGCCGCCCAATACGAGTAAAGAGGTGCTATTCCGTTTCCGTGCCCAGAATGAGGGTCAAGCTGTTTTTGAACTTGAATCCCACATGGGTGAAGAAACGGATGCGATAAAATTGATGATCCCGGTTTCCCTGCCGCCGTTCTCCGAAGCGGTGGCGACTTTCTCGTCGACCCGGGATTCAGCGATTGAGGCGCTTGTTGTGCCTTCACAAGTCTATGAAAACGTGGGTGGCGTTGAGGTCATGCTTTCGCCTACAGTACTCGCCGGTATGGACCGCGGCATTGAATTCCTCATGGATTACCCGTACTACTGCCTTGAACAGCTAATGTCAAAGATCCTGCCATTGATTACCGGTGAGAAGTTGATAAATGAATTCGATTTGGCAACATTTACTGGCCAGGCTCTGCGCGACACTGTACAATCCATACTAGATGCTGTTTCTGATTACCAGAAAAGCGATGGTGGGTTTGTCTATTTCAAAGAATCCAACCACGCGTGTGCTTATCTCTCGGCATATACGATGTTTGTACTACACCGTGCGCGTGCAGCTGGATATTCGGTCGAACGCCGGACCGTTGACCGTGGCATCGGATTTCTGCGTGACGTTCTGCGCTGGCAGGATATCGATTGGACATATCCCTATGATGATTATGCCAGATTGACAACCAGAACATTCGCTCTCTATTCGTTGTCACTTTGGGGTGAATATGAGCATGCATATGCAACGCGTCTGTTCGAAAACCGTAATAAACTTTCGGTGTTCGGCAAAACACTGCTTCTAAAGTCGGGTCGCATGCTCGGCATGGGAAGCGCTTTTGAGAACGAATTACGCAGGGATTTGATCAACCGGATTAAGGTATCTCCGACGAGCGCTCACTTTGAAGAAGATGTCACTCGCGGGTGGACTTTCCCATCACCGGCAAAGGTTACCGCTTTTGTGATGCAGACAATAATCGAGTTGGAAATGCCCTTTCCTTACGCCGAACAAGTGCTGCGTTGGTTAGTCCAGGAGAGGAGCAAGAAGACGAAACCCACAACCCACGAGAATGCCTTTGTCTTCCATGCGTTCTTGACGTATTACGAAAGATACGAAAGCGCAATACCGGATTTTACCGCGACGGTTCTATTGGGCACCGAAGAGATCATAAACGAGACATTCAGGGGCCGCACGAATGAAAAGCCAAGAAGGCATTATATCCCGTTCGAAGGGATACCTAAAGATACACTAGTTCCCGTCACTATCAGAAAACAAGGCTCGGGACGCATCTATTATACCTTACGCATGAACTATTCACTTAAAGAAAAACCATATCCGTTCGACGGCGGTTTCTACGTTTGGAAGGAAATTACATCCCTTGACGGCAGACCGGTAAGGAAATACAAGAGAGGTGAGGTATACAAGGTCGTTCTGCACGTGGTGACACCCGAAACTAGGCTTTTTGCGGTCGTTGATGATCCACTACCTGCCGGTTTTGTGCCGGTGCAGACGTTCCTCGCCACTGAGTCCCACGACATCGCAGAGCGCTACCGCGACGCACAGCAGGACCGCATGGGATACTGGTGGGGTAGCTTTGATCATGAGGAGTATTACGATGACCGGATATTATTCTTCGCACAACAACTCTTTCCGGGTGAACACACGAGAACCTATTTTGTGCGTGCGGCGAGTGAAGGCCGATTCCTGGTCCCTCAAACGAGGGTCGAGGAGATGTACGCACCGGAAGTATTTGGTACTTCAGTACAGGATCATCTGATTGTAGAATGAAACTGATTAAATACGCATTGATATTTGCCATTCTCGCGCCGGTGATGTTCTTGGTTCTGCCGGTCAAGAGGACCCGGTTGTACCCGAACGATTTCAATTCTATTCAAATATGCGACCGAAATGGTAAATTACTACGTGAGGTATTGTCGTTCGACTACAAGACTAGCGTCTGGGTGCCGCTCGAAAGAATTTCGTCCTGGATGATAGTTGCTACCATTCTCCGGGAAGATAAGAGGTTTCTCTTTCACTCAGGTGTCGACATGTTCGCACTGGCCAGGGCAGCCGGCGAAAACATAAGAAAAGGTCGGATCATCTCAGGCGGTTCGACCATCACCATGCAAGTAGCCAAAATGTCGCTGAACCTGAAGGACAGAAGTTTGATTAATAAAATTCTGGAGATGGTCTATGCTTTGAAGCTTGAGCTTCACTTGTCAAAAGAAGAAATTATCCAAATATACCTCAACCGGATACCATATGGC
>JBAUFP010000368.1:0-3115 GCA_049679205.1 bacterium
ATAAACCGACCTCAGGACTGAATAACCAAGCACAAAGATATGCGCGGTAAAGAATATGTACCCAATGAGCTTCATGTTTCCATAGCCATACACGCCGATAATTTGCACCACCAGAGCAAGCACACTAATCACCATAATCGCGGTATACAGCAACCTGAAAATTGCCGTAAGTGATGCGAGAATCTTGCTTACTGGTTTGAGTATGACATAGAGTGCCAAAGCGATAGCCATATCAAGCATAAGGATAATAAGATAGCCGGCGACCGCGAGGCCGAATCTCATTTGATCAGCCTCAATATCTTTAGCCAATGCTGCTGTATCTCCCGGCCCGATAAAATTGGAAAGAATAAAATTGTCGACGACGATAGCGAGAAAGAACATGGCTATTATCGCAACGCCTACGACTATTGCAGCTTTGCGTGGCGACATGTTGGCGATACTATTCGTCATATCAATTCCTCCTCATTTAGTGTATCTTGGGGACAGGCATAAACTTCTAAACTTTTGATGTTTATTTCCTTCGATAAAGTGATGTATTCAATTATAGCGCCTATAACGTAATCCAACACTTAATAATGAATATCCGGACCAAGGATGCTAAAAAGCTATCAGAAAGGCTGGTAAAAGTTTAGAAGTTTATGCCTGTCCCCGGATAGTTGCTTTAATCGTCCCAAAGCCGGAAGGGTGGGTACTGGTCGGTCATAAGCGATGCGTAAGCGGCAACACGGTATGTCCAGCGATTCATACCCACAACAAGTTTGAAGATATCCTCGGGGTATTTGCCGGTGAATAAAAGGGCTATCGCAGCGAAGATGGCTAAAATGGTAACCAGACCTCCTCCACTGTTTTTTCCCATACCGCCCTGCAAGAAAGCGACGACTATGTAGTGGGGAATAGCCAGTAGCCACCACTTAACAAGTACTAGTCCTCGAGATAGTTTCTCAGGATATTCTATCTTTAAATCAGCCGGGTATTCATCGTCAGGTTCAAGGCTGAACGGCGGATACTTGTCAGTAGCCAAAGCCGAGTAGCTGTAAAAACCCACCCGCCACGTCCAGCGTAGAACCCCTAAGTTAAAATTAAATAAACCCTTTGGGTATTTGGACGTGAACAGGATAGCAAAAAAGGCGATGATACACACCACCACAAAGGCTACCCACAAGAACGCCAGGATAATGTAGTGCGGAATCGCTAGTAACCACTTAAGGAGCCACCATCCCCGGGACGGTAGTTCAGTGAGTTCGCCCCTAATCGACACTGGATATAGTTTCTGTTTTTGCGCCATTTTTAACCTCCTCTCAATAGATATTCTGTCCCGCTTTCAGCTTTTTTTGCCTGAAACTATCGAAGCTATCACAAGACCCAGGCCTACTCCTATCATTATGGATGCAACAAACAATAGGGCTGATGCATGAAGAAAAATGAATCCAACACCAATACCTATGTACGTTGTCCCACCAATAATTCATGCGCTCTTATCGTCCATTTTCTTTGTATTATTCATTTTGTTTCTCTCCTTTTTTTGTACTTAAAATTACCCTGTACTATTAGCATGTCAGATTTTGTTATTATGTTCCACAGTTATCACTAATTTTCCTCGGGCATGTCCTTTTCCAAAATACCGGAGAGCTTCAGCAACCTCGCTCAACGGGTAACATTTATCTATAACAGGTTTTACTTTGCCGGCTTCAAAAAGCTCTTTCATAAAAGCCAAATCTTTGTTTGATTTATGCATCAGGATATCCATTTTCTTACTCGTGGTCATTGAAATCAGTGGTGCCAGGAACACAGCTTGGAAAAATCGAGCTGTGGAACCTCCGACCATGACATAAATCCCCTTGGGACTTAATGCGCGATTGTAATCGAAAATCGAATGATGTGCCGCAAAATCAAGAATCCAGTCATAACGCTGCCCACTTTTGGTGAAATCTTCTTGAGTGTAATCAATGACGTGGTCTGCACCAATCGAGCGCATGATGTCCAATTTCCTCGTGCTGTCAACACCAGTCACTTCAGCCCCGAATGATTTGGCAATCTGCACCGCAAATGTACCTGCACCACCACCCGCACCATTAATCAAGACTTTTTGTCCTGGCTGAATCTGTCCTTTATCGCGCAGACCCTGCAGGGCGAGGACTGCCGCTTGAGGTACGGCCGCTACTTCCTCGAATGTCATACTGGTCGGTTTCAACACCAATGCATTTTCACGAGCACATACATATTCGGCAAAACCGCCAAAGCCACACCCGGATAAATCCCCGAATACCTCATCACCTGACTGAAACTGCTTTACGTTTCTGCTAACCGCTTCAACCCGCCCGGCTATGTCAGATCCGAGTATCTTAATTCTTGGTTTTAGAAGCCCAAAAACCAGGCGGTTCATGAACGGCGCACCTCTCAGGAGACCCCAGTCCCAGTCATTTACAGATGCTGCATGAACTTTAACCAGTGCCTCATCGTCCTTGGGAGTGGGTTTTTCTACCTCTTTGAGTTCAAGAACATCTGGTGATCCGTATTTTGCGTATACAATCGCTTTCATTAGTCTTCCTCCAAGATTGCATTTTCTGCAGTATAAGTCGATTCCTCAAAACGTATTGAATTCAATCGAATTTCCTCTAATTCATTTTCTTTCAACCTATTGTAATGATTACTGAATAAAAATCAACAAGTAAGCCGGGTATTTTGTCACTGATCAACCTCATTTAAGGAGGTGGAGTCAAATCCCCGTCCTGCAAATTACACAATGGACAGCGAAGGATTTGGAAAGGGGGGAATTGGGGGCAGACCCCTTCGATACCTCAGGACAGGCTGGAAACTAGAAACTATATTGCTATGCAATCGATTTCAGTGATAACAGAAAGATTACAGAGATTATAGTACAGAGATTACTATGTAGGTTCTCGATTCGCTCCGCTCACTCGAACACTAATATAGTAATCAGTCAATCAGGAGATTGCCGCGTCCGCCAGAGGCGGACTCGCAATGACGCGGCGGATAGGGTGTCAGTGAAAGTGCGTTGACTTCAATCCCCATCTATATATAATCTAAACTGATAGGGGATAACCGATATCCGATGACTGTTATCTCATATCTGTTATCAGTTATCTGGTCAAGC
>JBAUFP010000369.1:0-3507 GCA_049679205.1 bacterium
AAGGGGACGGTGCTTGACAATTTGACATTTCGGAAACTTCAGGAAAATATTGTCTATTGAACTAATATATATCTTACATTGAACAGATGACAAACTATATCTTAATATCAATAATGTCAAATTGTCAAGCACCGTCCCTGGACATTCTACTGTACGTTATAGGTCAAACTGGCAGGTTCCACAACCCATAATTCTTGCGCCGCAGCAATTTTCTTTGTATATCGACTATAATACTCCGTGTTGCGTCCGGCATAGTAATATCCTAAACCCCGGTGCTCACCTAATCTTTCGATACACTCCTTCAAGAAGACCACTCCAATTTGAATATTCTTTTCGATATCAAATAGATCATCTTCACCGCTGATCCAGAGCCCAAGACTCCTGCCGACATACATCCCGGTCACGGGCATGATCTGCATCAAGCCAACGGCACCCGCGTTGCTGTATGCTCTTGGATTGAATTCGGACTCAACCTTTATTACCGATAGAATCAGCTCAGGTGAAAGATCATACTGTAAGCTATTTTCGTATACGGCAGCAAGAATACGTTTGCTTTTTATCTCGGATTCCGTATAGTCGTTGACTATTGGTAGGTACTCATCGATGAATTGTGCCTTTGCCTCGTATCTTGAAATCAGGAGATTGACCATCTCCATCTTTTCCTGAAGGCTGTTGCGTATGACTATCATTTGCCATACGAGTATTGCGATAACAACGAATGTGATTCCGATAGCGATTTTCGTTAAAACTTGTTTCATCTTTGTCTAATCCTCCTCTTCTCAAAGTTGTTTAGGGCTATGATGTTACCACCTCGTGTCTCTATAAACAATAAAACCGAGCACTCCGTCTCGGTTCTTCACGAGCTCTTATGTTGACTTCCACATATTGGACAATATCTCCAGTTAAAGGTTTATTGTTAAATATGCTTGAAAATCAATATGTTTGCATGTCGGATATCATATTGAACCTATCTCCTCAATATTGTTCGGCACTATAGATCACGAGCTGAGGCCTTCTTTATAACAAAATACTTGACTTTTTTGCTATATTTAAGTATATTTTATTAGTTATACACTTAAGTATCGAAAAGGGATGATTTATGATAAATAAGGCAGAAGCCGATGAACTTATGGAAATAAATGGGCAAGTACGCGGTGCGGTTTTTGAAACCGATGCCGAATATCTAAAGAATAGGTTTAGTAATGGGGGCATACAGAGAGTCCTAGATGCCCTTAATAAACTTGGTTATCCCATTTCTTATGAGAGTGTCAAATCAATGGAGTGGCTGCCTCTGGGTCTACGGGCCGTGTCCTTGATTGTAATAAAGGACGTATTCAACTGGAGTGATGAGGATATCAAGGATATGGGTGATGCGGCACCCAAATACTCGTTCATTGTAAAATTGTTGATGAAATTCTTCGTGTCACCTAGAGTGGCCTTTAGCCACGCTCCAGAGTACTGGGTGAAACACTACAATACCGGTCGATTAGAGGCCGTAGAATTGGATGAAGCGACTGGCAACGCAGTGATCCATCTGTACGATTTCAGGGTGCACCCTTTGTATTGCAGGTATCTGGAGGGCTATTTTCAACGGCTATTCAAATTTATGTACCCGAGTTCGCGTATCAAGATAAGAGAAGGCAAGTGTATGTGCAAATGCGACACCTTCCATGAGTTCATAGTCACAACGGAGGCTAATCATTGAAAGACGGCGACAATAGCATGAATGAACAGGTACTGGTAGAATTCGAGCAGTACATCAAAGATATCTGGTCTTTTCTGCCCACACCGATAACTTATCTCAGCCCGTTAGGTGTCATTCTGGATCTCGATAAGACTCTGGAAGAGATGTTGCATTGCTCAAAAGAAGAACTTGTTGGTCGGTTCCTCGCTGACTTTGCGTTGGAGAAAGAGAAGATTGAAGAACTGCAGAAATTAACCTTTGAAAAGGGTTTCGTGAGAAACTTTGCGTGTACGATGAAAAGCAATAACGATCGAGTGATTTCAGTCAGCATTTCCACTCTTCTTAGAAAATCGTATGAAGGAGAAATCATAGGTTATTTTGCAGCTTTGACTGACATTACCGAAAATAAACGGACAGCAGAAATCCTGCAGAAAACGACTGATTACCAGCGACAGCTGCTGGAAACCGCCCGGTACCTAACCGAGAGTCTTGATGTTAGAGAGGTCCTGGCGCGTATCGGGTCCAGCGCAAGAAATATTCTCAAAGCACATGGTTGTGCGATCTATCTGCTCGAGTCCGACAAGAAAACTCTCACGCCAGTTATTGTTATCGACCCCCCATATGAACAGCAGATTATGGCAACACAAATTGATATCGACCGGAGCTTCACCGGTCATGCAATCAAGGAAGGCAAAGCGACTGTTTTCAATGATACGTCCGAGAATGATATTGGCTACCACATTCCTGGTACTCCAGATGAGAAGGACGAGAACATAATTGTTGCGCCCTTCATAGTTGATGGCGAGAAACTGGGTGCCATGTGCCTCAATCGATACGGTCAAGGTTTCGGTGATGACGATCTATCTATAGCCGAAGTGTTTGCAGTATACGCGGCGACGGCATTGAGAAATGCGCGTACCCATAACGATTTGCAACAGGAGATTCAACAACGTAGGTACGTGCAAGAGGCATTGGAAAGCGAGAAGGCTCACCTCGAGCAGTTGTTTGAAAGTGCCCTGGAGGGTATTGCAGTTACTGACGTTGACGGTAAGGTCCAGCGCATAAATGACGAGTTCAGTAAGATATTCGGTTACGCGCGTGATGAGGTGGTGGGTAAGTCAATCGATAGACTCATTGCCCCTAAAAATCAGGGCGATGTAGCTCGGGCGCTCACTGAGCGCGCGGGCCGGGGCGAACGGGTAGCTCTTGAAACAGTACGCCGGCGTAAAGACGGCAGCCTACTTGATGTTTCGGTCCTGGCCGCACCGATTATCGTCAATAAGAAACTGGTTGCGGTGTACGCTATCTACCGCGACATAACATCGCGCAAACAAGCAGACAGAAAACTCAGGGAGTCTGAGGAGAAATACCGGACACTGGTGAATACCACTCCGGAAGCTGTTACGGTTACTGACCTGCAAGGCAAAATTACTTATGTGTCTATACAGACACTGAAAGTTCATGGCTATGATAGTCCATCAGAGCTGCTTGGAAGAAGTGCGTTTGAAATGATCGATCCCAGTGATCATAATAAAGCAAAGGCTAATTTAGAAAAGACACTGGGTAACGGTGTAATGAGAAATCTGGAGTATAAATTACTGAGAAAAGACGGCACTCGTTTTGATGGCGAACTCAATGTCTCCTTGATAAGTGATGACAAGGGCAATCCGAAGGCTTTTGTTGCTACAACGCGTGATATTACTGAGCGCAAGCTAGCAGAGAAAGCCCTGCGGGAAAACGAAGAGAAATACCGCAATCTTTTCCAGAACTCAAACGACGCGATATTCATACATGACCTGTCAGGAAACATTATCGACGTAAAT
>JBAUFP010000370.1:0-8404 GCA_049679205.1 bacterium
CGCCAGGGTGGATTCAGCCTTCTCCGATTCTGTTGAGCTGGGGAAAGTCATTGGCACTTCGCCCGAGGCCGAAACCGGGGTGAAAAAAGGTGACGGCGTTATATTGATTTTGAGTAAAGGCATAATAAAGAAAATGCCTAATATTGTTGGCGTCCAGTTGAGTCAAGCTCAGCTGACCCTGGAGAAGATGGGTTTGGTTATGGGCAAGATAGAGGAAGTCCAGGGCAGCGGAAAGAAAGGAACGATTATCGTTCAAAATCCGGAACCTGGGCGCATTGTGAATAGTGGGGATACGGTCGCGGTTATGGTCATTAAGTGAAAGTCGCTCCATCCATCATTGCCGCGAAATTCAGTGAATTCCAGAAAGAAATAGCTGATGTTGAAAAGGCCGGAGCAGACCTGCTGCATCTAGATGTAATGGATGGTGTTTTCGTACCCAACATTACGTTTGGCCCGATGGTGGTTGAGGCGATAGATAAAGTTAGCACTGTCGAACTCGACGCCCACCTCATGATCATAAAACCAGAGAAATACCTGAAGCAATTCATTGATGCTGGGTTGGACTGGATGTCTTTTCACCTTGAGGCGACGGAAGAGGCCGAAGAATGCATCAAATACATCCAGGGACGGAAGGCAAAGGCTGGTTTGGCAATAAACCCCCCAACTCCATTGGCAGAGGTTAAGGACTATATTGAGAAGCTAGACTATCTTCTCGTTATGACCGTTAATCCGGGATTTTACGGTCAGAAGTTTATTGACGATGTCTTGCGGAAAATCGAAGAGGCCCGGGATTGGATAACGAGAAAAGAACTTCATTGTCTGATCCAGGTCGATGGCGGCATTAATGCTGCAAATGCCTTACGGGTCTGCCAGGCAGGTGCCGATATTATCGTTGCCGGTGCCGGCATTTTCAAGACTGATGATTACGCGAAAGCGATCGAGGAGCTCAGATGTTCGAGGGTCTGATTGACCGCTTCCAACTGGTTAAGCGGAGAATACTGGGCTACGGAAGAATTACTGACCAGGAACTCGACAGCATCTATAAAGACATCAGAATTTCTCTACTTGAGGCCGATGTAAACTATAAGGTCGTGAAGGAATTCATTGATGAACTCGGAAAAAAAACCAAGACGCTCGAGTTGTCCAAGAGCTTGAGGCCAGGTGATTTGGTCATCAAGGCGGTGTACGAAGAACTGGTTGAGCTTCTGGGTAAAACCGCGCGCCATGTTGATTTCAAAAAGGATGGTCCAACCGTGCTCAGTCTAATTGGCCTGCAAGGCGTGGGTAAAACGACGACTGCGGCGAAGCTCGCATTAAGGTACCGCGGGCGAAAGCCACTACTAGTGCCCGCCGACACGAAACGGCCAGCCGCAGTAGAACAGCTAGTGCAATTGGCAAAAAGGGCAAACATACCGGCCGTCCCGCTCGAGAGCAACGATGCGGTTAAAACAGTGAGGCGGGCCAAGCAGCTTGCCGGGAAAGAGGGATACGGTCTCATCATAATTGATACTGCGGGCCGTTTGCATATTGACGATGTATTGATCGCTGAGCTGATCAGTATTCATGATGCGCTCAAGCCGCATTACCGGTTACTGGTTGCCGACGGCATGAGCGGCCAGGACGCGGTGAAGCAAGCGAGTGAGTTCGGAACGAAGGTTGGTTTGGAGGGCGCAATCCTCACAAAAATGGATGGCGATGCGCGGGGTGGAGCCGCTCTTTCCATTACCAGGGCGGCTCAAGTCCCGATATATTTTGTCGGGACAAGCGAGAAACTGGAAGGTCTGGAAGAATTCCATCCCGACCGCATGGCGCAGCGCATCTTGGGCATGGGCGATGTGATGAGCCTGGTCGAGAGAGTCAAGACGGTCGAGACCGAGATCGATCAGGACAAGATGCGCAAAAAAGCATTTAAAGGTGATCTAAACCTGGAGGATTTTCTTGAGCAGTTGAGTGCGGTCAAAAAAATTGGTCCACTAGCAAAAATTGCGGCAATGATCCCGGGAGTAAAGGAAAGCGACGTGGACGAAGGCCAGTTCAGGAAAATGGAGGCGATGATCAGTTCTATGACACGCCGCGAGCGGCTGCATCCTGACATAATTGATGGTTCGAGAAAAAGGAGGATTGCGGCCGGCAGTGGTACTGCGGTGGCCGACGTAAACCGTATGCTCAAAGAATTTTTCTATGCACGGGATATGCTTAAGAAATTCGGCAGGGGCATGCCCGGTAAATTGCCTTTCAAAATGCCTTAAAAAAAGGGGAGCATTGCTCCCCTTTTTCCAGAATGTAGAAACAGACTACTGACCGATCATGTAGGGTAGTAACCATCCATTGAAGTCGTACACTCCTTCAGATGTGTAAAGTGTTGAATGAGGCATTAGATCGAAGATGGCAAAGCGAGGTATCGCCACGAGCTGCGCATTCCATGTTCCGGCATATACGCCTTCCCCCTCGTAAGTAAATGGAAGTCTGACCGGTAGAATTCCAAGGAATGTGTGCAGGAAGGCATGGCCGTCTGTAACATTTGTGTAAAGAGTGATCTCAACCGGTTCTCCAGGTTGGAAGGTTATGAGATTTTCGATATCGAAGTAGGTATTGAGTGGATCAATGATCCAGAGATCTGGGTGAGCTGAGGAACTGATGTGCACACTGTCGATGCTTACCGTGCTGGTCGGGTTTGATGCACCATAGGCGAGTGAAATTGAGTGCAGTTCCCAACCACGGTATTCATCGTCTTCAGTGCCTGTACGCAGGAATGTCGCACGCAATTCGGCAGTTTCGGAGAGCGTTTTGCTCCAGTCAAGCCAAGGTATCGAGTCGGTCTTCAGTATCCTTAGGTAGCCGTCATTATCCCTGCTCCAGGAAACCCAGGCAGAATCTTCGACAATATTGATGTCGATTATTGGTCCACTATGAGTCTGTGGTCCGCGCCACCACCAAATGGTGGTATCACGGCCCAGGGAATATGCCCCTGATGCGGAATCGCCAGCAGTACCCGTATTGAAATAGACGCTATCCGCCTCAATGAGATCCCTTAGTGCATCTTCATCTGTTTCTTTCGCGCACTGGCTGATAAAGACGGCCAGGGCAAGAACCGCAAAAACCAACAATTTTCGTATCATATTTCCTCCTTTTTATACTTAAGTCTATTATAATGAGATTTCCTTTTTTGTCAACACCCAAATAAGACTATCAGGAGACCAGAGAATCAGAGTGGGAACATCAACACATTTTTAGAACGAATCATTGACAAGAATAAATAACGAATATATAATGCAACATGTTTACCATGACTCGATAATCATTCAGTCCGCAATGTGCAGCGGACAATAAATAATGCACCGAGGAAAAGGTTTCTTAACAACCAATTCCTTACACACTTCTTAACAGCAGAAAGTCACAGCGATTTGCGACAGGTCGTTCATTGGGTTGGTAATGATAGCTATTTAGATTGTAAAAAAAGGGAGAACTGTGCTATGATCGTAAATAATCGAAGATCATTGGCTCAAAATTTCTTGACCAAATCTCATTTAGTGGTTTCGTTGCTAAATGAGAGCTCGATTAGTTTAGACGACATCGTTTACGTGATAGGTCCAGGCACGGGGATGTTAACAAAAGAGTTGGGTAAGAGGGCTAAAAAGGTAATCGCCATTGAAAAGGATTGCGATTTATGTACGGAATTGAAGAAGAAATTCGAACTCAATGACAATATTATTCTATATAATGCCGATTTCTTGAAATTCAAGATCAAAGAACCTTGTTATAAGTTTTTTGCGAATGTTCCATTCAACATAACTTCAGCTGTTATTAAAAAAATCGTCTACGCTGCAAACCCACCGGTAGAAGCATATCTTATTCTGCAAAAGGAAGCTGCCGAGAAATTCATTGGCGCAACGAAAACCACCCAGTTTTCAGTTTTAGTAAAACCATGGTTTAGGTTGAGGATAATCAGGTTTTTTAAAAGAACTGATTTCTCCCCAGCCCCAAGTGTGGATGTTGTTATGCTGCACATAGAGAAAAGAACCCCTCCTTTGATCCCGCCAATAGATATTCCTATTTATGAAAGATTCATTAAATGTGGATTCGGTGCGTGGAGGGAAAATTTGAAATTGAACTACAAAAACATTTTCAGTCATAATCAGTGGAAAAGGCTATCTCGTGATCTTGAATTTTCTATTCGTGCGAAGCCGTCGGAATTACGATTCAGACAGTGGGTAGGTCTTTTTGCATTTTTCAAAAGGAATATATATAGATATTAACAAGCAATGACAGCCGTCTTTTTGTTTGGGGCGCCGAAGCTGCGATCGGTATTCATCAATTTTATCAATGTAGATTTCGAATTGGCCCCTTTTTTCACTCCACATTCCCTCCCTTTCAATGTGTGATACCGCAACTTATACGATTTCTGTTTAGATAGACCTCATCACGCTAAACAGCACCCTCAGCGTCTTCTTGCCTGTTTGTTGTCTATAACATCCTGATAGGCTGACACCCTACATCCTTTTCATAATGGCTTTAATTGAACCCGGGGAGAGACTAATATAGATCGGTTTGTAATGGGCCCGTGCGTGTTACACCTTGACAATTCAAGATTTTTTGATATAATGATAACTATGATAACACGGATGAGAAATATAGCGGGCCAGAGAATCACGTTTGCTGATCCTCTCGGTAGCGCTTTTTATCAGGAGGTGAAGTCCACCTGAGTTATTCAATTTTCTTTGAGAACGCCGTGGGCTTCCCCCACGGCGTTTTGCTTTTATAAAGCTCGATTGCAGTGATAAGCAACTTGATGGCAGTGATATTATTCATCACCGTAATCAATCAGTCCATCACTTTCATCGATCACGAAGTGAGGAAGGAGGCGTATGGAAGCCGTAAAATGTGAGGGGTTGGTCAAAGCCTTTGGCAAGAACGGCCGAAGGGTCGTGGCATTGAACCGGGTCAATTTTGAGGTCGGTAGGAATGAAATATTTGGTATTGTTGGACCCAATGGTTCGGGTAAGAGTACGCTGATCCGTATTCTCTCGACCCTGCTCATTCCTGATGCAGGCAGTGCGGCCGTTTTTGGTTATGATGTGGTGCGTGAGTACGGTCGGGTGCGCCGGCTCATCAACCGGGTCAGCGTGGATGCCGCCTTTTTCAAAGGTATTTCGGCATGGGAGAATCTGCGCTATGCAGCCCGGCTATATGGTTTGGGTAAGAGAGAGGCGAAGGATCGAGCATTGGAGATACTGAATGCGCTTGGTTTCATTGAGAAGCGTTTGTATGAACCGCTTGAGGATTTATCACGCGGTATGCAACAGAAAGTGGCGATCGCACGTGCCTTCTTCACCGCGCCGATGCTTTTGCTGTTGGATGAACCAACGACTGGTCTTGACCCGCGCTCGAAAATGGACGTGCAGAATTATATCCGACGGGCGATGAGTCGCAGCGATAATGATCTGACAATAATCCTCACGACCCATGATATGAAAGAAGCTGAGGCGCTGTGCAATCGGGTTGCGGTCATTATTGACGGTCGTTTCATAGCCCTGGGCAGTCCGGAGCAGTTGCGGGCGCGATATGATAAACCACACCTGGATGATGTATTTCTCGAGCTTACTGGACGTGAATGGAAGGAGGTTGAGGATGAATATTAGGACTCAAAGCTACGGCTCGATTGCCTTTGTTGAAAGGAACTTTGCATTGGTCCGGCGCTATATTGGCTGGGAAGTTGTATTCCTGTCTTATAATGTGGTAAATGCATTGGCGATTGGTCTCATTGGCGTAAGCATGGGCAAAGGCGTTGTTCTGTATTTGGTTATCGGCGCTATGGTTTGGGGGTTCCTCTCGATTCTCTTTCACGAGATATCTGAATCGATCGCCTGGGAGCGCTGGGAAGGCACGATCGAGTATACTTTCATGGCACCGATAAGCCGTTTTACCCACCTGGTCGGCAACTGTACTTGGGCAGTCATGTACGGTGTGATCCGCAGCAGTCTCATCCTCTTGATAGTAACCCTGTTTTTTGGTATCTCGATCAAAGGCGCTAATCTCCCAGGATTATTTGTTATTCTGATCGTATCCGGGCTCTCCTTTGTTGGTCTGGGACTCGTGGCCGCGGTGTTGCCATTGCTCTCGACCGAGAAAGGTGCTTATGCAACGCATATTTTGGAAGCCGGGTTACTTTTAATATCAGGGGTCTATTATGAAATAGAGGTCTTACCGGTCTGGATCCGTCCATTGAGTTATCTTTCACCGGCCACTTATACACTCCGGGCAATGCGTGCGGCATTACTCGAAGGTGCGGGATTTGGCGAATTGCTGCCGACAATACTACTATTACTGGTGACTGGTTTAATGCTGATTCCGGTTGGCATGTTGATCTTCAGCAAGGCCGAGTACTACGCAAAAAAGAAAGGGAAACTCAAGCGCTCGGGATAGGATGGGGTCAAATCTTGACTATTGACATATATTCTGTGAACTGCTTATCTCACGGCATTGCCGTAGCATACAATATTCATTGAACATAAACCGCCTAGAAAAACAAGTTGTCAATAGTCAAGATTTGACCCCACTGTTGACAACTTCTCGACGCGGATGGCTGCACTTCCCTTGCTCGAAGCATAATAGAATTTTTATTGTTGGAGCGTAGTCGAGAACGGTCATCGCGGGTCAATGATTGCATGGTTATTGACATCTAATCTGCATTATATAAAATGCTATCATCGGAGGTGAAACATGGGACCTTTCCATACACCTTGGTTAACATTCTTTGCCTGGATCGTAGCACTGGTTTGTGTCCTATTCAGCGTAATCTGGGCAATCTGGATATACAAACCAGGAGATAAAGATGAGTGAACCACTAGTCTATGCCTTGGTTCTGATCGCGTATCTTCTGGTATTGGTTTTGGTCGGTCTTATCACGGGCCGACGCACGAAGAGTGTTGAGGATTTCTATCTGGGCGGTCGTCAAATAGGTCCATGGGTGACTGCATTATCCTTTGTCGCTGCGTATTTCAGCTCGGTGGTGATTGTCGGCGGCGGCGGCTTCGGTTACATGTTCGGTATGTCTACTTTGTGGATCGGAGCGATCAATGTTCTTTTAGGTTGCACTGTTGCATGGATCATTCTCGGACCGAGAATCAGAACATTCACTCAACGATTGAGGACCTTGACCGTTCCCGGTTTTCTTGGCGAACGATACCAGTCGGATTTTGCGTGCGTTTTTTCAGCCGTAATTGTCGTTTTGTTCATGATCATTTACAACGTCAGTATCTTAAAGGGCATGGGGCATATTTTCGAAGTGCTGATGAACATCCCATATGTTTATGGTGTTCTAATATCATGTATAATAATTTTATTCTATGTTTCGATCGGCGGCTACCTTGCGGTTGTCTGGACAAGCTTTCTACAAGCGTGGGTCATGGGTATTGGTTTGATCGTACTCACGGTATTCGCCGTGCAAAGGGTTGGTGGTATTGCTGCGGCGAATCAATCCCTGGCCTCGATTGATCCTGGTCTGCTCAATACGCCGGGTGTCTGGGGTTGGCCTGGTCTTGTTTCCTACGCCCTCATCGTCAGTTTTGGGGTGTGGGGCATGCCTCAGCTCGTGGTGCGGTTTTATTCGATCAAAAACCTGAAGGTTCTGAAGATCGGCACGGTTGTTGCCACGATCGGTACTTGCCTGGCTTTGCTGCCTTATCTTAATGGTGCCATTGCCCGGACTCTTTTTCCATCTCTGGCCAGTCCTGACCTGGCGATTCCCACCTTGGTCAAAACAACACTGTCGCCCTTCGGTTCGGCCATTGTCATGGCCGGGGTAGTGGCAGCGGGCATGTCGACCTTTGCTTCTGTGTTGATTATTCTTTCCAGTTCGATGATCCAGGATATCATTAAGCGAGGTATGAAAAAAGAATTAACCAGAGAGAAAAGTCTACTCTGGAGCAAAGTCGGCAGCGTGGTAATAGGTTTTGTATCACTGGCTATTGCCTTGAGGCCACCGGCATTGGTTCTGACCCTGACTGCTTTTGCCTGGGCCGTGATCGCCTCAACGACCCTCTGGCCAATACTCTTCGGTATTTACTGGAAGGGGGCAACTAGAACCGGCTGTGTAGCATCGATGGTCGGGGGCTTTGTTACTGCACTCGTTTGGATGGCCGCGGGCAAACCGTTTGGCATTCATGGTTTCATTCCGGGAATCATCGTGGGATTTGCCTTGATGATCTTGACGAGCCACCTCACGCCCAAATTGTCTCCCGACCACATACAGAAGATCTGGGGTTAGTCAACAAAACCAACCTGGTATGATCTGTTAATTCTTTCTGGTTTCTGTGAACAGGTGTTTCATTTTTTGAATCATCCTGTGAAGCAGGGTCATTCCCCAGTTCAGCTAGATAATCTAATCCACTCAAACGTCATTCCC
>JBAUFP010000371.1:0-1808 GCA_049679205.1 bacterium
GTAGAACGCTAATACAAATATTCCTAAGAACGTTTTCTTTGTTATCTTCATATTGTTTTCAGCGCTTTTGCTGGGTTGATCTTAATTGCTCGGCTTATCGGCAGCAGGGCGACGATAATTGTAATCAACATTCCCAATAGAAATGCAGTGGCGATAATAAACGGCGTCGGGGCGAGGTAGATGATCGGACCAAATGGCATATCGGCTGATGTGGTGGATGAAACCATCGATATGTCTATTCCCTCGTATTTCAGCCAATAACTGAGGATCGTGCCCACGGCGCTCCCCAAGAAACTTCCAACGACTCCGATAATACCGGCTTCGATGGTAAGGAGACCCACGATTGACAGATTGTTAAGGCCAAGCGCTTTCATCATCCCTATCTCTTTCGTTCTTTCGAATACGATCATGAGCATGGTGTTGGCGATTGCCGAGCATGCCACGAGCAGTACCACCAGATAGAAGACAGAATATATTAGCTCAGCCATATTGACGTAGCGGAGCACGGGATTGTACTGAAAAGGTACGACGGAGTAATCATTGCCTAATCTTATCGAGCGTGCAACCTGCACTGCTTTGTCCGGCTCCTTAACCAGGATGATGACTTCAGTTGTTCTACCTTCGAGGTCGAGAAGAGTCTGACCAGCATCAAGCGGTATATAGAATATGCTGCGGTCCATACCTCCAATACCGGTTTGAAATGTTCCCTTTATTACAAAATTCATTCCCGTCGGTGAATCATACGCTGTCCTGGTTATCACGGTCATCGTGTCACCAACGGTCATATTTAACCTTTTTGCCAGACCACTGCCCAGAATTGCCGCACGTTCGCCTGATTTTAGATAAGTGCCGTCGACTAACCTTTTCTGCAATCCTGCTATGTTGCGTTCCTTTTCCGGATCAATAGCATAGCCGAGTGCCGGTATGCTCACTTCTTCTTCGCCCAGCAGAACACCGAATTTTATCCTCGGCGAAATCAGTTCAATATCTTCTTCTGGCAGAGATTCATAGAATTCGTTTGACAATTCAATTGATTGTGACAACGGGATCATGCGCTCGCGCCGTTCGTATTCTTTCGTTGTTATTGTGATGTGCCCTGAGATGAGCCTGACAACGTTGCCGCTCATATTCTGGACTATACCGCCGATATAGCTTCTGGCAAAGATAATGGCCGTAATGGCGAGCGCAACACTGATGCCGGAGATTATGCTGCGCCTGGTATTACGGAAGAAATTACGGTACGCGAGCTTAAAAAGCTGCATCAGACATGCCTCAAAGCATCAACGGGTTCGAGCTTCGTCGCTTTCCTTACCGGCCATAACGTAACAATAACGGAAACGAAAATTCCGAACAAGAACACGTAAAGCAGATTCACATAGTCGATCTCACCCTTTATGATGAATTTCATCGGATACACGATGTCCAAATTTTCGAATACGCTGCTGAAGTCGAGACCGACATGAACCAGATATATCGATATGAGCAGACCTATCAGACATCCGAGCAGACTCCCGAATGCACCTATGATCCCGCCTTCGTAGATGAACATTCTGACAATTCCGGAATTGTTGAAGCCCATTGCCTTTAAAGTGCCGATTTCCGGAATACGTTCCATTACCGCCATCAACATGGTGTTTATTATGCCCACGGCGGCAATAATTACTACAACGAGGCCGATCATGAATTGCCCTGCTCGCTTGAATCCGGAAATCTCGAATATCGCTGCATTCATTTCCTTCCAGGTCAGTACTTCATAGTCATTACCAATGGCTACTGAGATTTTTGTCTTTAACGGCGCTAGATTATTT
>JBAUFP010000372.1:0-5651 GCA_049679205.1 bacterium
CAAGTTCACTAACCTACAAGTACCATATGGCATTCAGCTCCTGGCTCTGGTTTCGGAAACACCGCGCACGCTTTCACTGCGCGAAGCACTACAGTATTTCCTGGACTTCCGGTTCAAGGTAGTTACGCGCCGGACAAAGCATGAGCTGGCCGAAGCCGAGAAAAGGGCTCATATTCTCGAAGGATTGAAAATCGCGATCGAAAATATCGATGAAGTGGTCAGAATAATCAAGAAGTCACGCGATACAAAGGTTGCGCGCCAGAGACTGATGGCCCGGTTCAAACTGAGCGAAATTCAAGCACAGGCGATCCTTGATATGCGCCTCGCCCGCCTGACAAACCTCGAAAAAGAAACACTGGAAAAAGAGTATCTCGGATTGATCAAAGAAATCGCCCGCTTGAAATCTATCTTGAAGTCACCCAAAGGAATATACCAGGTAATAAAGGACGAACTGAAGAGCACGGAGGAACGCTACCGTGACTTGAGGCGCACCATCATTGTTGATGCTGAACCCGAGGAACTCAGCATCGAAGATTTAATCGGTGAGGAAGAGATGGTCGTAAGCCTGACCCAACGTGGATACATAAAGAGGCAACCGATTAGTACCTACCGCAATCAGGCACGCGGTGGTCACGGGCGCAAGCTTCATGAAGTCCGGGGCGAAGATGTCGCCTATGAATTACTGATCACAAAGACAACTGATACCCTGCTCTTCTTCTCGGACAAGGGTAAGGTCTATGCCTCTAAGGTCTATGAGATCCCGGAATCAGGACCGCTCTCCAAAGGCCGCTCCATCGCCAACCTGGTTCAATTAGCATCCAACGAAAGCATCACTACCTGCCTGCCGATCAAGGACTTTTCTTTTAAATCGTATGTCTTCATGGCAACTAAAATGGGCAAGGTTAAGAAAACTGCCCTGGACGAATTTGAGAATACCAGGAAGAAAGGTATAATTGCGATCAAGCTCGCCAAGAATGACCGGTTGATTGATGCAAGGCTCACCTCGGGAAAAGATTCAGTGTTGCTCACAACAAAAGAAGGCCTCTCACTACGCTTCAAGGACAAACTCATCCGATCGATGGGCCGTAATGCGGGCGGAGTGAAAGGCGTTAGGTTAGGCAAAGGAAATGAAGTCGTGGGCTTCAACATTGCGCGCATTGATGAGGATCTACTTATCGTAGGCGAACGCGGCATTGGCAAGCGTGTCAAGTTCGATGCGATTGGCGAAAAGGGTCGTGGGGGTAAAGGTATGAAGGCCATGACCATCGATGCCAAGACTGGAAAAGTCGCCGGGGTCGTAAGTGTCAGCGACGATGACGACCTCATCGTGATGACCAGAGCCGGCAAAGTAATAAGGACACCGGTCAACGCAATAAAACAGCTGAGCCGCCAGGCAAAAGGGGTAAAGATCATTGCCCTTGCCAAAGACGACAGTGTAGTCTGTATTGCTCCGATCAAGGCGCACGTGTGAGCCCAAAAGCTAAGCGTCGTAAAACACAGCAGCCAAAGCGTAAACCGTGGGATCAATATTTCATGTCAATTGCTGAACTGGTTGCCCAGCGGTCAACATGTCTACGCCGCCAGGTCGGTGCGGTGATAGTCAAGAACAAACGTATTCTAGCCACTGGCTATAACGGCGCGCCCGGTGGCGTGTCCCACTGTGAAGAGGTCGGTTGTCTGCGGGGAAAAATGGGTGTTGCCTCGGGCGAGCGGCACGAGTTATGCCGCGGCGTCCATGCCGAGCAGAACGCGCTCATCCAGGCCGCTACTTTTGGGGCCAGCGTCAGCGGCGCAACAGTTTATACTACACACCAACCCTGCTTCATCTGCACCAAGATGCTGATCAATGCCCGGATCGAAAAGATAATATATAAGAAAGAATATCCGGACGAACTGGCCATCGGTATGTTGAATGAAGCAGAGATAGAATTTACGAAGATTGATTGAATAAAAACAAACGCTAGACAAAACACAAACCGACAGCCCCAGTCCAAATATATCCGTGTTGACAAACCCTATTGGCTCATATTGACAGCACTGCGATTTGCTCTATAATAAAGACCGTGCCTATGGGACGAGAGTTCTACGAACGGGCCTATCACTACGAAGAGGATATCATTGTGCCCGACACAAAAAGGATTGTCCGTTTCTTTAAAGACATCCATTTAAGAAAAAATCACAAATTCCTCGACATAGGCTGCGGCGCAGGTACTGCTTTGAGCTATTGCGCCCAACGCGGGCTGCAGTGTTTCGGCTTTGACATTTCGGCCAGAGCAATCAAGCTAAGCCGGCTTTCAAAAATAGGCAACATCGACACGCTGGTGGCTGATGGCGAACGGCTTCCGTACCAATCGGCATTCTTCGACATGGTCTCATCCCTAGGATCAATTGAACACTTTTCTTCGGTAGAAAGAGGTTTAAGGGAGACGACTCGCGTTACCAAAAAAGGCGGGCACGTGCTGCTTGTAGTGCCGAATTCTTTCTGGATCTTGAACAAGCTGCAACTCTATAAAGGAACTGAACAGCCGCAGGAGATGTTAGCGACAATCGGAGAATGGGCCCGGTTATTCAGCCAATATGGCCTCATAGTCCAGAAAGTCGGAAAGGATATTGGACCAAGGATGTTGAAGAATCGCCATCCTCTTGGTATTATAAAACGAACATTACTGAAAATCACTCTAGCATTGCCCACAGTATTTGCGTATCAATTCATCTTTGTGTGTCGCAAAAATTAATCCATCGTTGATGTCTAGAATACTCAGAAATATCCTCGCGACCGCTGTAATAATTATTATCTTTGTTTTCCTTTTAAGAAATCTCATACTGAATTGGACAAAAATACCTTTTGAGGATCTACAGGTTAATGTTCCACTCCTCGGTCTGTCTTTCTGTGCACTGGTCCTGCATTTTGTGAGCTATAGCAAAAGCTGGCAAAAGATCATGCATGCCTTAGGCGCGCCTATAAACTTTGCGCAATCTATCTGGATGATCGCGACCACCCAAATCGGGAAGTATCTTCCGGGGAAAGTGTGGTATATGATCGGCCGCGTCTACGTCGGTAAGAAGGCCAGCATTGAAGGCAAGAGTCTGGCCCTAAGTATGGTGCTCGAAACCTGTCTCCTGCATGTCACCGGCGGGATAATATTCCTGATCACCACAGTAATTGCCGGGAGCTACAATATTAGCTGGATCATTATGTCTATAATACTAATAAGTGTGGCCATCATCATTCTTCATCCGAAAATCCTGGGTCCTGTTGTTAACTTTTTTCTCCGAATTCTGAAAAAACCCGAGATCAAATCAACCCTGGCATATCATCAAATCATTCAGATCTCTGTGTATTTTTTCGGTCTTTGGATCGGTCAAGTGATTGGCTTTTATTTTCTCGTCCGTGCCATATATCCCATTCCTCCCTCCTACATACTGAACTTGGCATCGGCCTACACGCTAGCCTGGATTAGTGGTTCGGTGGCAATTTTCGCCCCCGGCGGTTTAGGTGTACGCGAGGGCGTGATGACTCTTCTTCTTTCGCCTATTCTACCAATGCCGCTAGCCATCGCGATCAGTTTCATAGCGCGGGTCTGGATCACTGCTTTCGAAGTAGTAGTATTTTTCATTGGATTAGTTATTCAGCGAAGAACGGAATCGAAGATAAGTCCTTGACTATAACCTAATTATTTTTATACTTGAAAAATGAGCAAAAAAAAGAAAAAAAAGGTGACAGTTAAAAAAGAGAGTAACCCGTTTTTTCTGGAAATCCACTGGGAGAAGTTTGTCATCGCCCTGCTTTTCATATTACCTCTGATATACTTTTCTTCATTTCTCAGCGCCAACCGCATGATCGGCGGCTCAGACTACTTGATCGGCGGCTATCCCTTTGAAAAATGGATCGGTGACCAGGAAGGGATGCCGCGCTGGTACCCACACGTGTTCGGCGGGGTACCGGTACTCGGTTCACCCGTAGGTGGTCCTCTCGCGCCGCTTGCTCAACTCAGGGAAATCATGCCCCCCCAGGTTGTACTTGCCCTTTCCTTTATTATATTCTTCTTCCTTGCGGGGATAGGTACGTATCTGTACCTGAAAGCAATAGGCCTTTCGCCGCACACCGCTGCATTAGGTGCGGTCATCTACGGATTCATTGGTAATCTCGCCACCACGCCTTCTGCAGGTCATGCTGGCCGGGCCGCCAGTATCGCCATATTTCCACTTATGCTTTATTTCATTCACGCAGCAGTAACCTCTAAGAGATTGTTCTATTTTGTGCTCGCCGCCTTAACAACCGCGTTTGCATTCTATGAAGGGCATTTCCAGATAACCTATTATGGTTTGCTGCTGATCTTTGCCTATGTGATTTATTACATTATTGCCCACAGAAAAGAGAACACTACCAAAGACTACATAAAGATCGTGGGTTATGGCATCCTGACCGTAGCTTTGATCTGCCTGCTCATGGCCGCGATCTGGTTGCCTGTATTGGGCGGACTTGGTACGGCCGCGCGTGGTGTTGAACGCGGCTACGAATACGCAACCTCATGGGCAATGCCCCCGTTGGAATTAGTTGACCTGATCATCCCGACGTTCTCGGGCATCCTCGACAATTACTGGGGCATGAATAGCTTTAAAATCCACCTTGAATACTTTGGTATCATTGCCATAATCTTCGCCATATTTACAGTCGTATTGTGCTGGAAAAAGCGTTACGTCAAATTCTATGCTATAGCGTCATTAGTTGTGGTTCTTGTCGCGATTGGCAGTGCCACGCCTTTCTTCAGGATACCCTACACAGTTATCCCGGGATTTAGATTGTTCCGCGCACCGGCTTTGATTTTTTACTTGGTGAGCTTCAGCTTTGTAGCACTGGCTGCAATTGCATTTGAGAATGTTTTCGTAAAGAAGCTGGAAATTCCAACCAAGAAATTGTATATGGTTGGCGGGATTATCATCGGCGTATTGGCTCTCGTTGCAATTATCTTTTCCCTGGGCGGTGATTCCATCGCTAAGTCCATGCAGGATTCTGTGTATCCAAAACTCGCCTCGGAATGGGGTGCACAGACCGCCCGCGCAAAGATATCAAACCTGCAGAATAACTATTCAGACCTGGTAGCCGGCACGTGGCGCACCGTCATATTTGCTGCTATCATCTTTGGCTTGATATACCTCGCCACAAAAAGGAAAGTCAAATCATGGATTTTCGCGATTGTAATAATCGCAATCTCTCTCTTTGATCAGCTGACGCTCGTCGTTAAATACCTGCCCGAGGCACCGGCACCGCGGCAATACTATGCAGCTGACGATATCACCCGGTTCATAAAGAACGATCCGAGCACATTCCGAGTATTTCCCACGCCGTGGTATGAACACGCAACCGATTCCTACCTGTTGTATCATGATATTCAGAGTGCGGGCGGTTATGTTCCCAACCCGCTCAAGCGCTACCAAGAATTCATCGGTGCCGGGCAGAGCGTAATGTTCAACCCATCGAATTTGATCCAGTATCCGAAATTTCTTGATCTGCTCAATGCCAAGTACATTATCGCACCCACCTTGCCCGAAGATATTTCTCAATATGATCCACAAACCCAGCGCACCATTCAGCAGATCAGAACCTACCTCGCGCGGTTTCAGCCGGCAGTCCGGGGCCGCAGATATAC
>JBAUFP010000373.1:0-6401 GCA_049679205.1 bacterium
AAGGCATCCTCGAGTAAGTGTAAACCCTCTGATCTGCCACACACGATTATCGGTAATCCCGAAGCAAGATATTCGTTCTGCCGGCTTGGAAAGAAGTATTTACTACCGGTCGTGATAAGCACTGCAAGATGGGCTGTGCAGAATTCGGCAATCGCCCTCTGGTATGGCAAATGACCTGTGGTTTCGATGAATGAGTATCTGTTTATATTTAACAAGAAACTTGATTCAATATGACCGATAAATTTAAGTTTAACATCGTTTTCACCGATTCCAGCCGCTGCAATGAAACTTTCAACCGTGTTTATAAGAGTCTGTGGATTACGCTCCCCTCTTATTGTACCAAGATATGAGATGGTAAACACTTCGGGACCATGGGCAGGTTTGAAATCAACCGGATCATAACCATTGGGAATAACATAAATTCTAGATGCAGCATCAGGGTAGCGTCGTATTAACGTACTCTTAATATTATCGTCGACAGCAATAATGAGGTGCGCGTTGTTTATTATCTTCTTTTCCCAATAACGAACGAATTCTTTCTGCAATGGCCCCCTATAGGGCATGAAGGGAAATTCCAACCAGGCATCACGGAAATCAACGATCAGCGGCTTACCTGTTCGTTTAGCCAAATAGTAGCCA
This sequence comes from bacterium, assembly GCA_049679205.1. Taxonomy (GTDB): domain Bacteria; phylum Hydrothermota; class Tepidihabitantia; order SM23-42; family SM23-42; genus SM23-42. The sequence continues at coordinate 640 of JBAUFP010000373.1, forward strand.
GTAATGAATGCGCTGAACGGCGGTGCGGTGACAAAGATATAGTCGTACTCGATCTTCTTACCGGCGGTATAAGCGAATGGTATCCAGGGGCTTTTGTTGTCCGGGAAGTTTATTGTTTGTTTAATGGGCCCATGCCATCCACTGATCTTATATTGTCTCATACCGAGCATACAGAGTAGACGTGCCGGGTCTAGGCTTTCGGTTTTGACAACACGCACGCCCTCGACATCTCTTTCGATTTCACGGTCATAGCTATGATATGCGATATCCTTCCGTGTAAGAATTATTGGCAGAAAATCAAACTTCGGGAGATATTTTGCGAACTTAACTGGTCTGAGTGAACCAGGTCCACCAAGGGGCGGCCAGTAATAAGAAATGATCAAGATTGTCTTAATGACCTACCCCCCCCGACTGTCTCATATTTGTGAAATTTTTTCTCTCTACAGGAGGCGGTTGAGTAATGCATAGGCCTCGCGACAATATCCTCTGATTTGCGGATATTTGTCCGAGTGTTCTTTGAATTTTATCACTTCTTTTAAATTCTTTCGTGCATTCGCTTTTTCGCCCAGTTCGGCAAAACATTTGCCCATGTACAAACGACACTGCGCCAGATTTGCATAATTCTTCTCATTATGAGCATCATATTGTGCATAAAGTTCTTCAAATAGGTTGGCAGCCACTCCATAATTTTTGTTCTTAAACTCGAGTTCTGTCTTGTTCCACAAGAAGGTTCGTGATGTGGGATATTCGATTAGCAGACTATCAATAATCGCCGCAGCCCTCTCGTATTCACCTTCTTCACCATAGATGAACACCAAAGAATTACTTGCGGTCGGTCCTGAATAGAAGCTCTTTTCGGCTGCGATATGAAGCTTCTCTATTGCTCCTTCAACATCTCCTCCACCCAAGTTGAAGAAAGGCAGGTAGCGGGATGCTCGCGCCCAAAAGTATTCAAATGTTCCAGCTGCCAGGTACGCGTCATAAAAGGTTGAATCTTTTTTCACCAAAGCCTGCATCATCCTACCACCCTTGACGCCCAATTTGAATGTTTCAAAGTAGTCCTTACGATAGCCCCTATAAACCGCCTGGTATACATAGGCATTGGCCAAATAGAATTCTGCCCATATGTTTTCGTCGTTGGATATTATTTCTTCCGCATACTTCGTAGCCTTTCTCATTAAGTGCAAGTACTCATCTTCCAGCTCAAATCGACACTCATCCATCATTCTTAGTTGAAGAAGAGCAGCCTTCAGGAAATAGCCAGCTGGATTCTCTGGATGGATCTCCATAATTTCATCAAAATAGATGCCGGCGCTGTCGAACTGCTCAACATATGCGTATTCCAGCCCCGCTTCGATGAGAAGCTCCACATCAGGTGGATTGATGTCTACAGTAAGACTCAGTAGCAGAATAGGAATCATGGGTATTCTACAACCGAGGAATCACTCACGCTCAGCCTTTTGTAGCCGCTCTTCACCGATGCCTTGGTCCCGATAATCGATTCGACCAGCAGAGCATTCTCAACTTTGGCACCATTGTTTAATATTGAATCCTTCACGATAGAATTCTTGATCACGACATCTTCGCCGACTGAAACATTAGGGCCGACGATCGATTCGGTAATCGTTGCTGAATCAGCGATGTAGACCGGTGACAAGACGATGCTTTTCTCTCTTTTCTTGTAATGGTGAGTTTTCTTCAACAAATGACGGTTTGTATCAATAAGCGACGCGGCAGTACCGCAGTCATACCAGTTTTTTATTCTAAGGATTTTGAATTTCTCGCCTTTGTCGAGCATGTATTTCAAGGCATCGGTTAATTGATATTCATTCCTGGTCTTAATATCCTTCTGCATGATGTAATCAACCGCTTTTGAAACTCTGGTAACATCCTGGAAATAATACAATCCAACGATCGCAAGATTCGACTTGGGATCTTTTGGCTTTTCCTCCAGGTCTATAACGTCATCACCTTTTACCTCAACAATACCAAATCGCTTTGGGTCAGTAACCTCTTTGACTGCTAAAACATTGTTCTTGCTCGCAGCGAAGATTTTGTAATCCACATCGATGATCGTGTCGCCGAGCAAAGCAAGCGTGGGCCCCTCCAGGGCTTGTGCACCTAAGTGAATCGCGTGACCCAACCCCAACCTCTTTTCCTGCAATACATACTTAAAATCACGCGGATATTTGTTGCAGAAGTCGATTATTGCATCCGCCTTGGCACCCAAGACAATCACAAAGTTTGAAATATCCAGATCCTGCAGACCATCCAAAATATGACCCAGAATGGGTTTACCAGCAACGTAGAGCAGACTCTTAGGCACAGCATAAGTATGAGGCCTGAGACGGGTACCTTCTCCCGCAACTGGTACAATAATATTCACCCTTAATGATAGCATAGAATTACACCTGTGTCAACTATGAAGCAGGAAATGTTGTGTAGTATCTGCTATTTTCTTGCCGACTATGAGTATCTTAGAAAATCGTGTGGCAAATGGGTTTAGATTCAACCTTGAAGATATTATGGACAACGTCAAGATACCTCTCACTAGAGATATCTGATAATCCGTAATCAAAAAGATCCTTATATCCCACCGCACCCATGAGAAGCGAAGAGAAATCAGCAACATCCATGATTATTTCAACATCAGTTTTCCCGCCGCAAGCCAAAACAGAAAATCCATCCTTGAAGTGAACAACAAAGGATCCTGCATTGTGCGGTAAAAAACTATCCTTTAAGGTGATTTTCAGACGACAATTCTGTTCGTTAAAATTATGTTTTTTCAAGAGCCTAAAAATGCCCTTTGTATCGATCACGCGGTACATCACGCCAACACCCTGGAGGTTGGACTGGTGCGAGATAACAGGGATCATGTGACCCGAGCCATCGCGCGGGTCAGAGGGCAAGAAATGAAAACTATCATCCTGGGTGGGATATATAATTCGATGTACCTGGTCGCCCTGAGTATGCAGAAATGTGAGTAACTCAGACAGCGCATCACGGTTCTCATAGACTAACTCCCTGATCACAATGTTATTACGCAATAGGTTGCCATCGTCCACTCTCTTGAAAACAAAGGACAGGTATCCCAATATCTTCTTTCCTTTTTTATAGACGACTGTATTCGCTTCTGGTCGTTCAAAGAAGTAATCAAGCTCGTGCTCTTTGATGCTGAACATGCCATGATGCCTCATGAAATAACGATCCGCACATTCCTTGAAAGATTTCCGGTCTCTTTGTTTCAGAAAGTGAATATGTTTTTTTGACGTGCCCCGTGGTAAATCAGTTGGCGTAATATTGTATTCATTGATCTTTGTACCGTAACCAAACCCCATTTTTCTGTAGAAGTCCGGTCTGAAGGGATATAGAGAGACAAGAGAAGCGCCTTTACGTTTGAACAGCTGGATGAAGTATAGAATCAATTCCTTACACACCTTTTCCTTTTTGTTGAGTAGGTCGACCGCAACGAGACCAACACCACCACAGAGCACCTCATTCGAAAAAAGATTCATCGTGAAATCATAGGCCCGCATGCCACCCAACAACTTACCGCCACGATATAACCCATAATGATCAATCGTCGGGTCTCTTGAGAGCTTAATGAGACGTTGCCTCGTCTTCTTCTTCTCCTCAGAACTGGTTATGTTGAACCCTGGATATGCCTTGCTGACGATATCGATGAATACATCCAAGTCGTTCAGGGGGATCTTCTTGATAATGCTTTTGCTGACCAATTTTTTTGTCACTGAACTAAGGTGGTGATTTCCTTCAGATCGGTGTGAAGTGCAGTTGAATCGACATGGATTTCTGAATCGATCTTCATGAGTAAATCTTTTAATATTTTGCTGGGTCCAATCTCAATAAATGATACATAACCAGTTGTCCTTAAATTCCTTACCGCCTTAACCCAGTTAACCTGCGAGAGCATCTGGTTTTTCAGTGATGCTTTTATTACATCAGGATCTTCTAGTATTTTCTGCTCAATCACCGAATAGAATTTTCTCTTTGGTTTCTTGAATTCGATACCGTCCAGGAATGTAGCAAATTCCTTGGCCGCGTCTTTCAAATAGGGGCTGTGCCAGGCGCCACCCACGTTGAGGGGAATACCCCGTCCTTTGGCTTCCGCCACGCGCTGAGCCACCATTTTAATAGCTCCCTTTGAACCTGAGATCACGATTTGATTAGGCGCATTGATATTCGCCACGACAACCGGTTCGGAAATCTCTTGAGTTACATCATTACACATTATCTCCAAGGTTTCAAGGTTCACATTCATAATCGCCATCATTGCACCCTGTCCACCACCGGCTTCCATGACCTCGCCACGTTTCTTGATCATCCTGATACCATCGTCCAATGCTACAATCCCACAGTAGACAATGGCCGTAGCCTCACCCAGGCTATGACCGAGAGAGATCGCCCCGTCCAATCCCAGCTCATGTAATACCTCAGCATAGGCAAGAGATATAATACTGATCGCGCACTGGGCGATGCTGGTATGACCCGCGGTGTCGTCCGATTTATCGCCCCACAAATGATCAGCGAGATCATAGCCTAATATGTCACTACTCTCTTCTACTATTTCCTTCGCCCTGGGATAAGATTTGCAGAGCTCTTTTCCTACGCCCGGTCGAAAAGCACCTTGCCCATCAAATAAGAAAACTACGTCTTTCAATAACCCTCCTACTCATCCGTAACGATTACCATTCCTGTTGCCAGATCATCGATATGACTGATACTTACAAATATACTCTTCACACCCAGTGATTTGGCAATCTCCTTTGCCCTGCCGGTTAGCTTTATATACGGAGCTCCGGATGGTTCATTCAGCACCACCACATCACTGAACGTAACACCGCGGCGCCAGCCACTCTTTATCGCCTTGAAGAATGCTTCCTTGACCGCAAATCTACCAGCCAGTTCCTGAAAGCGGAATTCGCCCCGTGGATTCATCTTTATTTCTTCCTTAGTATAGATCCGTTCCAAAAAATTCTTTCTGTTTTTCACAGCATTTTCGACCCTCTTGACCTCTACCAGGTCAATGCCAATACCAATTATCGACATACTACTCTTTCTCCTCCACAATGCCGGTCACAGCTGGACATTTTATCGTAACTCGTTCATACTGCCGGCCAATGGTTGCTTCCTTGACATAGTAACCGCCGATTTCAATACGATACTCGCCAATCGTACCAGTAAGAATACCGCGGTCGCTCTCATACCAGCGCACCGCGCGTTTTTTCATATTCACGGCGCAGATGATATTCAACTCACCAGGGATAGTCGACATCAGATCGGTATTCGATGGCACCACCGTTGCTGGACTTTTGCCGAACATTGTGTGCGAATGAAAGTCACCAACGAATTCCAGCCCTTGTCCCAAGGAAACCTTGCTCAGAATCTCGTTAATTCTGCCAACCCTATCCATATCTACAGTCGCGTGAACATAACCGCTATCTGCAGTTTGGTACGGTATAGCATACTCAACCATGAATTTGTCCTCAGCTTTAATACCCACCAGATAGCCGATCGTCTCTTTCCGAAACACTTCGACCGATGACGACACAATGGTCAGAAAAGTCGGGAAGCTCAGGTAGGCAACCAATGGCTTTTTCTCTTCCTTTTTTTTGGTATCTTCTTTTTTAGCTATTCTTTTCTTCTTGCTGTTTCTTGAAGTCATTGATAAATCTCCTTAAACGGCTTAAACATCGCTCTTTACCAACGAGTTCCATCGTTTCGAAGAGACCTGGCCCCCCTTG
>JBAUFP010000374.1:0-2370 GCA_049679205.1 bacterium
ATAGAACAAAATCTGTGGCAACCTTATGGACATCTTTGTTCTCAAACAGGGCAAAGTGGTCCAGTTTAAACGACGCCGGTTCAATCGCAGTTAGCATTGCCGATCTTATCGGCACCAGTCCATCACCGGCGACTTCTTCAGGAAAACTTCCGTCCATGGGCTTCTGACCGTGTAAAGAAACGAAATTCTTGTTTTCAGATGGATCATCATAGTAATGGTAACCAGGCAAATGCCTCTTCTCTTTGACAAGGGCTATGAAGTCCGAACCAGGGATCAGGTCTATGACATGCCCTGCCATTCCGTCAATGAATGCAAACTTGAACGGACTAGAGCCCTGTTTGGCATTATCAATAACAGCGAAATTCGATCCAAAAAAGGGTGTACCGATCGCGATAACTGCGGAGGAGATATCTCGCAAGTAATATGTGGAATCGGTCAAATAGCGATGGGTAACCAATCCCCCGATGCCAAAACTAACGACATCCAATCTGAACTTTCCGTATTCACTATGCAGATTTTTAAGTTCGTCATACAGTAATAGTGCATTTTCCTCGATCGATCTATCAGGTTGATAAACAAACAACCAGATCGGCAAATCATACCCATTCTGCATTAATGCTTGCTTGAAATTGCCAACATAATTACTGACGTAGATATCGCAAACGATCAACAGACCCTCGTCCGTTTTTACATGATCGACCATACCGTATACTTCTGGTTTCTTGATTAAATAGTATTCGCCACCGTGCCAAAGGCTAGACGTGAGCGTACCACCACTCACTTCTGCATCAGGGAGTGGGACAAAGCCCATTCCAATCTTGGCAGCAATGCACATACTTTCGTCTTTCATTGTGTATGAGAATATTGCTGGCTTCTGGAATACTAGCGTCTCTGGTAGAATAGCAAAAGATTCACCAAGTAATGCAAAGCCCTGATCATACGTGTGTTTTGTGGCACCGCGTTTCTCGATTCGTACCAAAGTTGATTCGGGAACGCTATTCGCCGGTATCTCTAAACGCGCACCGTTTAACTCGATTACCGAACCCTGACTCGTCACGATACTTTCAACGTATGTCGGCGCACAGCCAACAGCTATCATTAAAAGGATCGTAATGGAAAATAAGAACATTCTTTGCATGTTACCTCCCATAACTATAACTCACCTGGAGGCAAAAAGGTTCGAAAAAAATACGCTTAGTGGTTATCCAACCGGTGTAAATCAGCCTCGCTGAAGCCAAAATAATGGCCTATCTCATGAATCAGGACCTTCTGAACCCACTGTTTTACTTCTTCTTCAGTTTGGCTGACACGTTCGATATTTCTTTTGAAGAGGGTTATCTTGTCGGGTAAGACATTTCCGTACCAGACACCGCGGTGCTTGAACGGTACGCCCTGATATAAGCCCAGCAATGAACGTTGGGCAATCGGCTCTTCTTCAACAACAACTTCAATATTCTTCATTTTCTTACGAAAAATAGGGGGTAAATCATCAAGTGCTTCACGCACCAGTTCAGCGAATCTTCCAGGTTCCATAATAGGGACAGGCTACTTTTTTTCCGGCCGGCCTCTCGGCCTTATTGTTGACTCTAGCCCCAGCTTTCCACAAATCTCAGCTTGCCACAATAAGTCACCGTAAGGTGTCTGACGACCGACGCTCTTTCTTAACATTTCTAAATCTTTCTGAGTAAATGATTCGTTAACAAGGCTGACCCAATTATCGGGTAATTCTACTGGTAAAGCACTCAGAAGACTGGATTGAATTCCTTCGATTCTTAACCTATGAGAGGACCACTGCCAGTTCTTTGCTGACGTCACCATCCCCGCTCTCACTGGGTTGGCTTCCACGTACCTAAGTACATTCAACAAATGATCATCCTGTTTCACGATGAAGCTCTTGAATCGACCTTGCCAAATATGCCCGCTTGTCCCATAGTGCCCATGATAGCGCCGGACATGACTAGTCATCAACCATTGCATCCATACGCTCAGGGTCTCCCCCCCATGTGGCATTACGACCATATGAAAATGATTCGGCATCAAGCAATATGCATAAAGTGATATAGGGATTCGAATTGTGGCTTCCTGCATCAGAGTAACAAAGGCGGCATAGTCTTTGTCTTTGTGAAATACAATCTGCTTCCCGTTACCACGATTGAGTACGTGATAGGTAAAGCCGTCTACTAGTCCTCTAGCTACTCGCGGCATCGCGTGTGTTTCAGCTCTTAAAAAAGTAGCCTGTCCCTATTATCGTTCGGGCAATATTGATAGCTGTCTTCTTCTTACCAATACCCTTCAAATTCTTGCGCATCTGCGCCATTTTTGAGGGATTACTGAGAAGATCAGCCATTACTTGTCGGGCACTTTGTTTAG
>JBAUFP010000375.1:0-10724 GCA_049679205.1 bacterium
GGATTAGGCGCTAAAGGCCTGGATGTAAATTCCGGATGGAACTTAGTGCCGAGATAGAATGGATGATCCGCGATTTCGACTATCTCCATTAGCTTTCTATTTGGCGAGTGACCAGAAAACACCAATCCTTTATCGTCCAACGCTTTTATGTACTTGGGATTCACCTCGTAGCGGTGACGGTGTCTCTCTTCCACCACGTCTTTGCCATAGATCTTCCGAGCCCTGGTCTTCGGTTCCAGCTGACACGGCCAATTTCCTAATCTCATGGTCCCGCCCAGGTTCTTGATTTTCTTCTGCTCGGGAAGGAGATCAATCACTGGATAAGGAGTGCTGTCATCGAATTCAGTGGAATTCGCGCCTTTCATGCCGCAGACATTGCGTGCATATTCGATAATCATGCATTGTAGACCAAGACAGATACCCAAGAAGGGTTTTTTGTTTTCACGCGCATACTTCACTATCTTGATCTTACCCTCAACCCCACGCATGCCAAATCCGCCAGGGATCAGAATACCGTCCGCATAAGCCAGGGTATTCGCGAGTTGGACCTCGTCCTCCATTCTGTCAGTATCAAGCCATTTGATCTTGAGCCTTGCATCGTTGGCCACGGCAGCATGATATAAAGATTCCATGATGCTCTTATATGAATCCCTCAATTCCACGTACTTACCGCAAACTGCGATCTCAACACTCTTTGAAGGAGACTTAGCACGCTCAACAAAAAGCCGCCACTCCTCGAGATCTGGCTCACCCACATTGAGCCCGAGATAGGATGAAATCAATCGGTCGAGTTTCTGCTGATGAAAAACAAGTGGTATTTCATAGATACACTCAACATCTACTGCGTCGATTACGGCATCGGCAGGAACATTGCAGAATAGCGAAATCTTCTTGCGTTCGTCACCAGTCAACCAAGAATCACTACGACAGATGAGGACATCGGGTTGAATACCGATCGCCCTCAATTCCCGCACCGAATGTTGAGTGGGTTTTGTCTTGAACTCGCGAGCCGCCTTGATATAAGGAACAAGTGTAAGATGAACATACATAGTATTCTGTCGCCCTAGGTCCAGCCTCATCTGCCGTACTGCCTCGAGAAATGGCTGGCCTTCAATATCACCTACGGTGCCACCGATTTCTGTAACTACTACATCCACTTGGTTCGCGTTCGCGAGTTTCATGATCCGCGATTTTATCTCGTCGGTTATATGGGGAACAACCTGCACCGTTTTACCCAAATACTCGCCGCGTCTCTCCTTCGTGATAACTGAATAGTATATCTGCCCCGTGGTGATGTTGTTTTCTCTTGCCAACGGGCTGTTCAGAAACCGTTCGTAGTGGCCCAAGTCCAAGTCACATTCGGCCCCATCCTCGGTCACGTAAACTTCGCCATGCTGATACGGATTCATCGTCCCCGGGTCAACATTTATATAAGGATCAATCTTTTGCAGAGTGACTTTCAGTCCGTACGACTTAAGGAGAAGTCCTATTGAAGCAGTTGCCACACCTTTGCCTAATGATGAAACAACACCTCCGGTGACAAATATATATTTTGTTTCCATGTATTAGAGTATAGTTATAAACGTACTTATGTCAAGAAAACAGAGAGCGAGGATCATTCATCCACACTACCACTGATCGATCCGGATTCACCGCAGCTGTTATTTGCCAAATACAAAGCACCGAGGCAGTATCTGCACCGCACTTAGCGCTCGTGCTTCAGTGCGAGCGCTACGGTCGTGCTTCAGTGCGAGCGCTACGGTCGTGCCCTCATCTATTCTTCAATCTAATCCCGTATCTCTTTATCTTCAACCTAAGCGTATTGCGATGAATCCCCAAACGGTCCGCGGCTTCTGATAAATTCCCGCTAGTCTGCGTGAGAATTGAGGCGATATGTTCCTTCTCAACATCGGCCAACGATCCTGAAGCTGAACTGGCGCTTGTCGTATCGCCCTCCAGAGGAATATCGTTTTCACTAATATTAGCACTGCGGCTGAGGACCACAGCTCGTTCCATGACATTCTCGAGTTCACGCACATTGCCCGGCCAATCATAGCGCATCAATTTACTCAATGTATTCTTCGAGATGTTTTTCTTATCATAGCCGCATTTCTTTGAGAATTTCTCCACAAAATGCTCGGCGAGCGGCTTGATATCTTCCCTTCTATCCCGAAGCGCCGGCAGTTTAATGGTGATGACGTTCAAGCGATAGAACAGGTCTTCGCGAAATGTATTGTGTGCGATTTTCTCTTTCAAATCCTGGTTAGTCGCCGTGATGAGCCGGAAATCCACTTTTATCGATGCGTTACCCCCCAGCCTCTCGAATGTGAAATCCTGCAACACTCGCAGCAGCTTAACCTGTGTGCTGATTGGAATGTCACCGATTTCGTCAAGAAAGAGCGTGCCCCGGTGGGCGAGCTCGAACCGGCCGATTTTTCTTTTTTCCGCACCGGAAAAAGCCCCCCGCTCATAGCCAAAGAGCTCACTCTCCAGCAATGTTTCGGGTAGGGCTGCGCATGAAATCGCGACAAAACGACTATTCTTGCGTCCACTCGCATTATGGATTATCCGTGCGACCAAGTCCTTACCAGTACCTGACTCGCCCATGATCAGGATGCTCGTGTCAGAACGTGCAACCCGTGATATTAAACTCAATATCTCCTGCATCCTTGGACTTTCGGCAATGAACGAATCCCACTTGAACTCACCCTGAACAGCAGCCCGCAACAGTTCCAGTTCCTGGCGCATGTTTTGATCACTCTGGATGTGTTCGATTATCAATTCCAGTTCATCCAGGTTGACCGGCTTATTCAAATAATCATACGCGCCGGATTTCATGGCTCTAACCGCCGATTCAACTGTACCGTAACCAGTAAGAACCACGAAATAAGTTTCGGGATCTATCTCTTTCATCCGTACGATAGTCTCAATACCGTCGAGTTCGGGCATCTTGAGATCAAGAATCGCGAGGTCAAATCCAGTCGTCGTATTCTTCTCAACCGCCTCGACTCCCGAGGCGGCCGTCGTCACGGTATGACCCCGCTTCTTCAAGAAACCAGCAAGTAATTCTCGCTGGGACGACTCATCGTCAACGACGAGGATGTGCATGTTTGACTATACCAATTCCTTGTCACGCATATCTTTGAGTAGATACCAGGTCCCCATGGCAACTGCTCCGAACCCAAACAGAAGCGTGAATATACGCACCAGAAAATTCAGTATGGGAATGAATCCGATCACGAATAGTATTATGATACCAGTGATAAACGACAAATAGAGTGATATTTCGCCTTCCTTCTTGAACAGCTTTATCACCTTCTCACCGATTACCAGACCAGCAAATATTGAAGATAAATACCACAGTATTGAATAAACATAAGCGAAGAAAATACCGAGCGGATAACCGATGAGTACAAAGAACAGTATGGCAATCGCGACCGGAATCACAATAACACCCAGAAAACCCCAACCCAGAGACTGCCACGTCTTGCTGACCAACGTATCCATGATTCTACGCACATACCTCCGGAAAAGTGCGATCATGAGGATACCCACGATAACCTTGGCAATGAATACCAGGATTTTTATCATGGTGAAGAAAAAAGCAAGCATAGGTGCCAGAGCAGCAAAGGCCGTTCCTGATTCTTTTGCTTCTGGCTTAAGCACTTTCTGCTCACCACCAATTGTCGCACCTTCTTCAATAACCGGGTCATTTACACTAGTCAGTATCAAATCACCCAGGACCTGAGCACTCGATTTCAAAATCGCCTGTTCGGCCTTGATTTTTACACGACCACTCCTACCCGACAACGTGAACTTGCCGATACTGCCTCTCAATGTTCCATCCACACTGCCCTGGACCGACAATTTGCCGCCATATGCACCTAGGTCTTTACCGATAACCGCATTTTCGCACACACAAATATTACCTCCAGCCAGTATGGCATTTCTGGTAACATTACCCAGGATTTCAACACTACCTCCGGCTGCCCAGACCGTCTCCACGCTCCTAGCATCGATAGTGATGTTCGCCCCGCCGGTGAAGATTGAACCGCCAACATCACCAGTTATCCTCACGCTCTGTCCGAAAGCATAAACATCTCCTAGTACTGTACCCTCGACGTCGATACTCTGTCCGAGAAGGATGATATCATCATCGATGATATCATCGAGCGCCACTTTGACCGATTCACCGGTTCTTGAAGTTAGTGCATACACCGGCACCATGAAGACCACACTACATACTACGCAAATGAGAATCCTTGAGTACTTCATAACACCTCCTTGATTGAATGGCTGATAAAAGGCTAAGAAATGGCTCAGAAAGGGCTATTAATGGCTTAAAAACCCTCCTCTTGTTTAAGCCTTGCATTCCCTTTCACGCCTTCTTCGCCTTCTTAAGCCCTCTCGAGCCTTTTTCATAAAGATCGTCTATCGGTTACGGTCACGAGGCCCGTCCCGTAGAATATGGAACCCGCGCAGTTATCCTGACAGATATTATTCATACTAGAGCACTCTTCTTTACACCCTTGCTCTTCGGTCAGTATTCAACGGGACCCGTCCCATAGAATATGGAACCCGCGCAGTTATCCTGACGGATATTATTCATACTAGAGCACTCTCCTTTACACCCTTGCTCTTCGGTCAGTATTCAACGGGACCCGTATCGGCAAAAGTCCCACGGTAACGTCTTTCTAGGACGAAGGACGTAACCCTTGAACGAAACGGGGCGGGCATCGTTACTCTCACCCGAAACCCATACCTCTATAATTGTATACACGGCGCTGGATAAATCAACCCATTGCAGAACGTAATACGCAGAACCGTGTTCAAACAGGCCAAGTCTGATATGCCTAGCGCTGCAATTTCGTTAATATGTATCACGACACATGCTTCTATCCGCCATTTCGGTATTTGGTCAATTGGCGAAATAACAAAATGACAAACACAAACAGCAGATTGGAATGCATTCCTATGGTATTATCTTTGTCAGGAATTTTTCTAGGTAAGAGTTACCCGTCGAATTTGATCTTGAGATCTCTGAGCTGCTCTGGGGAAACAACGTCCGGGATTCCCTCAAGTAAACCTTGTGCCATGGTGGTTTTGGGGAAAGCAATAACATCCCTGAGGGATTTCAAGCCTCCAAGCACCATAATGATACGGTCGATGCCGGGCGCAATACCACCGTGCGGTGGGGCGCCAAATTCGAGTGCATCGAGAAGCATTGTATATTTGTTTTTGTCCATACCGGCAATGGTAAAGAGTCTCTCCTGCAACTGGCGGTTGTGGTTCCTGATGCTACCCGAAGCCAATTCATTACCATTACACACTAAATCATAAAGCCTGCCCCGAACTCTCAGCGGTTCTCCATCAAGGTACGCTATGTCCTCTTTCTTGGGTTGGGTGAAAATATGATGGCTCGCCGTTATCTTACCGGTCTTTGTGTCGAGCTCGAAAATCGGGAAATCCGTGACCCATAAAAACCGGTAACCAGAGCCGTGCAAATTCAGTTCGGCGGCGATGTCATTTCTGAGTCCACCGAGGAACGTGAATATTCGGTCGTCACCAGCCGCGGCAATGAGAAGGTTTCCATCCTTTAAGCCCAGTGCGCTGATCATGCTCTCATCAACGAATTTGCCAATACTACCACTGCACTTGTCCCCTATCTTTGCCCAAAAAATCCCGCCGAGGTCTGCATCTTTTGCCTTTTCACTCATCGCCTCGAGTTTCTTGCGGGAAATTGCGCTGCTTCTTTCCACGACCAAACCCCTGATTTCCTTTTTGCCGGTGAAGAGGGGAAATTCTTTCCCTTTGAATGTCTCTTTTAGGTCAATAATCTCCATGACAAAACGCAGATCTGGCTTGTCGGTTCCGTAGCGCGTGATCGCTTCGGCATACGTCAACCGCGGAAAAGGCGTTTCTAGATCAATATTCTGAACCGTCTTGCAGATATGCACAAACATACCTTCGGCCATTCCAAACACCGCATCCTCATCGACAAAAGACATTTCAATATCGATCTGTGTATGCTCAGGCTGCCGGTCATGGCGCGGATCTTCATCCCGCATGCAGCGCGCTATCTGGTAATACCGCTCAAAACCAGCGACCATGAGCAGTTGCTTATACATCTGAGGCGATTGAGCCAGCGCGTAGAACTTACCTGGGTAGAGACGGGAGGGTACAAGATAATCGCGTGCGCCTTCGGGCATGCTGCGGGTCAAGATGGGCGTTTCGATCTCCACGAAATCGTGTTTGTTCAGATATTCCCGCATCGCCGTGATCACTCTATGCCGGAAAATGATATTCGCCTGCATTGGTGCGCGCCGCAGATCGAGATAGCGGTAGCGCAACCGCAGTTCTTCGTTCGCCTTGACATTATTCTCGACAACAAAAGGCGGCACTTTGGATTTAGCGAGGATTTCCATGCTGGTAACCTGCATTTCCACATCGCCCGTCGCCATTTTTGGATTCTTTTGACCATTGGGCCGCTCATTAATGACTCCTGATGCATGCAAACAATCTTGTAGTCCAAGATTCTTGAAATCAGGAAGGTCTTTAGGATTGATGATTATCTGCAACACACCGGTGCGGTCTCTTAGATCAACAAACATCATCCCACCAAGATTCCTAATTCGGTCGACCCAGCCATATACTTCAACCTGGCTACCGACTTTTTCTTTATTGATCTGACCATTGAACACTCTTTTAATATTTACCTCTGGGGCTTTTGCCCCTCAATAACGATCCGGGAAAAATCAGCAAATTGCACAAACAACTCGTTAATAAAACTCACGAGTGCCAGACGGTTATCTCTTAATTTCTTATCCTCACACATAACCAGGACTTCATCAAAAAACTTGTCAATTACTCCCCTCATTTCGAGCAATAATTTCAGCACCTCGGGGTAAGCCTTTTGCTCTATCATCCCTTCGATCTTGGACCGAACCTGTTCGCCTGTTTGCAGCAGTGCCTTCTCGGCCGGTTGTTTGATTAGCGCACCATCTAATGCGGGGGGTTTTTCAATACCCTTCAATATGTTCCTTACACGCTTCTGGCCAATCACCAGCTTCACAAATTCAGGACTATCTCTAAATACCCTGATTGCCTCGCAGCGTTTTCTGGTATCCAACACATCACCATCCCATACGGCGATTACTGCATCAACCTCATCATAACGATATCCCTTATCCTGTAAATAACGCGTCATCCTTTCAACGAAGAATTCATTCAATACATCTGCGTCGAATTTTTTCTTGTACAACGCAAGCATTTGCTCGACGGCACGGAAAAGTGAGATCTGGAAATCCCGAACGTCGAGCAAATTTATCACTGAATAACCATTCCTTCTAACTGCTAATGGGTCATAGGAACTAGTCGGACGATTACCGCTCAGGAAAGCGCCAACCACGTTGTCGAGCTTGTCGGTCAACGAAAGAAGCGCACCCGCCCGCGTCTTCGGGAGCCAGTCACCAATAAATCTGGGTAGATAATGCTCAGCTATGGCTTTCACTACTCCTTCACTTTCCCCGCTCGCTTGAGCATAATAACCACCCATCACCCCCTGCAGGGCGGTGAACTCTTTTTCCCTTACCATCTCGGATAGCAAATCAGCCTTGCACAGACGTGCGGCACGTTTCAATAGGGCCATCTCTTCATCAGGAATTGATTTGAATCGCTCAACAAAACTCGCGAGGCGTGTCGACTTATCATGCAGAGTACCCAAATCCTGTAGCCACATCATTCCCTTTGTCTGACTCAGCAACGTCTGCAACCCGGTCTTCATATCGTTTTGATAGTAGAATAGAGCATCCTGCAAGCGCGACTCCATGACCCTACCATAACCCGCCTGCACGTTCTGTAACGCCTTCTTTTTAGCACTGAAGACATATATGAACTTATTAGTATCCGCAATCCAGATAACGTTACCATGCGCCCGCAACACGGTCATCAATACTTGTTCGGGAAGGTCCATGTATTTGGAATCGAATTCTGCGGTAACCACTTCGGGATATTCGGTCGTGCAGTTTATTTCCTCAATCATTTCGCTGGTATATACAGGTTTACCTTTGGCTCCATCTGCTACCTGTTTGATTCGTGATAGAATGGTCTTCTTCCGCTCGTTTGGATCAACAATAACGCCCCCATGCCGTAGGAAGTTAATATACTCACGTGGTTTTTCCAGGCGTATCGGCTTGAACGAAAAGTGTTGATTGGGCCACGAATAGCGATTCGCCTGTACTCCTGCATATTTAAAGCGCAATGGTTTCTTGTCCAACAACGCGACTATCCAACGGATGGGCCTTGGAAACCTGACTTTTTTCTCGTTCCACACCATTGTCTTTGGAAATTCCAGACTTTGGATTATCGGTGGGATATGTTTGTGCAGAATGTCCTCGGTAGAAAGGCCCGCAATCTCTTTTCTACCGCATACATAATCACCCTTTTTTGTGCGTTTGCTAATTATCTCCGAAGGTTTCAAATTATTGGCTTTCATGAAACCAAGTAGTTTATCGGTTGGTTTACCCTTTGCGTCATAGGCGAACTTCTTGGGCGGACCCTGCGTTTCGATTATCTGGGCCTTCTGTCGGCGGCTCAAGCCAAGAACAAGAGTCCCCATACGCCGGGGTGTGTAAATAGTCCTCAGGGAACGATGAAATATCTTTTTCTCCTTGAGTAGTTTTCCGATTTTCTGGGTGAGGTCCTCGGATGCCGGCTTCAGAAAGCGTGGTGGGAATTCCTCGAAGCCGATCTCCAGCAGGAAATCAATCATCTGAAACGTTCGCTTGCTCATCAGCTCCTCTCAAATACAGGGCGGCTGCCTTATTAGCCAAAACCCTGACCCGTCCAATATACTTAGCCCGCTCTGAGATGCTTATTGTCCCCCGTGCTTCTAATAGATTGAATATATGAGAACACTTGATCGCAAAGTCATAGCCTGGATAAACCAAGCCTTCTTCCAGTAGCCTGTTGGCTTCTTTTTCATAGCTGTTGAATAAAGATAACAACAGATCAGGTGGTGCCGACTCAAAATTGTACTTAGAATATTCGATCTCGTTTTGACGGTACACATCGCCCCAGGTCAGCGAGTTGTTCCACTTTACATCAAAGACCGATGACACATCCTGTAGAATCATGGTCATTCTCTCTAGCCCATAGGTAATTTCCACGGGTATTATCTCTAGATCTATACCTCCCGCCTGCTGGAAATAAGTAAACTGAGTAACTTCAAGCCCGTCGAGCCATACTTCCCAGCCTAGTCCCCACGCTCCAAGGGTCGGTGATTCCCAATCATCCTCGACAAACCGGATTTCATGTTCCTTCAATTTTATGCCGAGGAATTCCAGAGACTGGAGATACGTCTGCTGAATATCAGTTGGGGTTGGCTTCATAATAACCTGGCATTGATAGAATTGCTGAAAACGTAAAGGATTCTGCGCATATCTACCATCTCGGGGTCTCTTTGAAATCTCCAAATAACATACATTCCAAGGCTTAGGGCCCAAGATTCTAAGGAATGTTGCCGGGTTAAAGGTCCCTGCGCCAACCTCGGAGTTGTATGGCTCAAATATCAGACAGCCCTGCTTTTGCCAGAACTGCTTCAGATTGAGAATTATGTTCTCAAAGGTGTGTGTTTTCTTCATAGACTGAGGTCTCCAGCGATTTCCTGCATACCCTCGAGACATATTTCTATGAATTCATTCAACTCCAAGCCCAGATTCTTTGACGTCGCAATCTGTTCTCTATTGGCACCCGCTGCAAAACGCTTTTCCTTGAACCGCCTGAACACGAAATCGACGTCCAGTGCACTCAGCTTCTTTTCCGGATGCATAAGGGCACTGGCCACGATGAGACCGGTCAACGGATCCGTGGCAAACAAGGCCCAGTCTAGAGTTGATGAGGCGGGCAGATGTCCTGAATGAACCTTGACGGCATGCACTAGCTGTTCATCCAGCCCAATTTCCTCCAAGAGCGCAGCGCCCTCCAGGCCATGACGAGCAGGATCTGCATCCGTCGTTTCGTAATCAACATCATGAAGCAATCCAGCTAACCCCCACGCCTCCTCATTCTCACCAAGCCTCCGGGCCAATTTCCTTAAACATGCCTCTGCAGCCAAGCAATGTTTGAATAAGTTCTTGTTCTTCAACTTCCCGGACAGCAATTTCAAGGCATCTTGTCTCGTCATAGATAAATATTATGTACAGATTACTAAAAAAGTCAAGAAAAAAAGAGAGTTTCTCGGATTTTTTGCGTGATTCCTCTCGAAAACCCTTTATTTTAGAGTACTTTCCGGCATTCTTCACAAAAAGGGTGCTTTTCACCATTCTCGCATAGGAAAACTGTTAGATGAATCGGTGTATGGATTTGACGACCGAGGCGCACAAAAAATACTGATTTTAGCGCTTTCGGCCTGTAAAATAGCTCTCCTAATGTTGACTTTCCGGCCAATTCGGGGTATACTAGAAGCCAAAAGGAGGATTCAGTATGCGGCGCGTGATTATTATGGGTGCAGCAGGAAGAGATTTTCACAATTTCAATCTTTTTTTTAGAAATAATGCAGATTTCAAGGTAATTTGCTTTACCGCAACACAGATACCCAATATCGCGGACCGTCTCTATCCAAAAGAATTGGCAGGGAAGAGATACCCGCATGGCATACAGATAATGCCCGAAAAGCAAATATCTAATTTGATCAAGAAGCACAAAGTCGATATTGTCGTTTTCTC
>JBAUFP010000376.1:0-3180 GCA_049679205.1 bacterium
TAATCGAATATAGCACCACCGGCCTCCATCGTTACGAAGGAGTAGCCGGCCATTAGCGGACCGACACCGATTGCCGTATCGCAGTATACGTCATCGTTGTGCGAACCGACATGCATCCAGCTTATCGGCTCGTTATCCCACAGAACATCCTGAGACGAGAGCCACAGCTTACCATCGTTCAGGAGATAGGTGCCAATTTCAGTAGTATCTGTGGGTGTCAAGGTACTTGAGTAGTCTTCACCTGTTGTCCATACTACAATTTCATAGTTACCCATGTCAACAGCAGTTGGGCCGACGCCAGCAGCGCCAGCGCTGTCAAAGACAACCCATTTATCATACGCATAACCAAGGTTATTGAATGATGTCTCGAAATATGTCTCAGTGTTGGGTCCATTCTCATCATCATCCACAAATAGTATGTTTGCTGGTGGTTGCACATACCCGATATCCATCTTGTAGACATTACCACTGGTCCAGCCACAGCTCCACAAGTAGGTGCCGTCAAAAGCGAGATCTTGAATTTCAGCATCCGGACAGGCAAACTGTGTGATTACGTTACCAGTGGCCGGGTCGAGTTTGTAAATGAAATCCGTGAGTTGATCCGAATTCCATAACGCATTATCATGCCAATCCCAGGCAAGTCCAGTGGAACCGGTACCAGGGGCATTGAGTTGTCCCCAGATAGTACCAGTAGCCGGATCCAATCTCCAGATGAACGTCTGTGCCCAGTTTGTGTTCCAGAGTGTGTCATTCATCCATGCCAACCCCTCACAGGACGTTCCAGAACCTGGACCGGGAATCGAATCGATTATGGCACCGGTGACCGGGTCTAGTTTATAGATTCGAATAGTGCCACCATCGGCGCACCACAGATATTGTCCATCCCAACACAGTCCCGTGGATGTAGTATTAGGAGCCGGGAAGGAATCGAGAACATTGCCCAGCGTGTCCATTTTGTATATTCTGTCCAGGCCGTCACTGCCCAGCCATAGGTTAGTGCCATCCCAGGTCATACCATCAACATTGGTAGATGGGGCGGCGAATTGATAGACCACTGTACCGGTATCGCGTGGCGGGTTGTGGTTGAGGGGTTGCCTTGCTGCGTTATTTTCGGCAACCACCGCTGCAGTGCTGACTGCGGTCAAGCCGAAAATCGCTGCAATTGCGATTATACTGATCACCGACATTCTGTTACACATCATTCACCTCCTTCAACACTTCTTGTTTATACTGCTGCGAACTAATATTTAATATACGTACCTTTAATTATAGAAGTGATGTTGGACATGTCAAGTTGTTAGAATGAGACCTAAGTCTTTCCCGATGATTGTGCTTCTTGTTTAGTAAATGAGATTTTGCCAATTCAGTCAGAACCATCAGGGAAGAATAGATTGCTCCGTTCCAATGTAGTCGGACGCGCGCAATAACTGGAGTTGAAGCATGAGATTGCTTCGTCATCCCGCCAATCGACGGATTCCTACCGCCCGAGCCGGAGGTGAGGGGAAATCCGACCGTGTGAGAATGGGGTTAGAGGTGTGACCCAAAGGTCCTGTTACTGCGTAAATTTCTACACTTATCATTGTACGGCAACCTGAATGATACCATTGACAGAGTGGTAGATATGAGTATATTGATACAGGGATTATGAGTAGAGAATTGCACAAGCACCGGTGTAGCGACCCCGTTTGATACATCATGAAAATCCTATTGGTCTCTCCGCGTTCATCAGAAGAGAGAATGCCGTTAGGATTGGTTTTACTGCAACTTGTCCTCCATGAAAGTTCTCTCAGACACAGAACCTTGATCTCATTGAAATGTGCTTTTCGATCGAAAAAGCCCTTAATGGATAAATGTTTCTCGGGCATTCTCCTTCGAAGATGATCCGACAGCTACTGTGAAGCAAACCGAAAGAAAACGTCTCAAGCGAATTGCCTTTATCGGCAACTACCTGCCGCGTCAGTGCGGTATCGCAACTTTCACGACTGACCTTTGCGAATCGATCGCATCCGAATTCACCAAACTGACTTGCCTCGCCCTGGCCGTCAACGATGTGGAAGCCGGGTATAGCTATCCGCCGCGCGTTCGTTTTGAACTGGCCCAAAACGACATCGTATCTTACCGGCGCACTGCTGATTTCCTCAACATTAACAACATAGACCTTGTCTCGCTGCAGCATGAGTATGGCATCTTCGGGGGTGTTGCCGGCAATCATATACTTGCGCTTTTACGCGAACTGCGCATGCCGCTGGTGACAACCCTCCATACTGTTCTCCGCCAGCCGGATGCGAGCCAGCGAAAGGTGATGCTGGAACTGATTCGCCTCTCTGACCGGCTGGTAGTCATGAGTCAGAAAGCCGCAGAGTTTCTGCATGACGTCTACCAAACACCTCAAGAGAAAATCGAGATAATCCCCCACGGTATTCCGGATATACCATTTGTCGACTCGAATTTCTACAAAGACCAATTTGGCGTCGAGGGAAAGATCGTCTTGCTTACATTCGGACTGCTGTCTTCGAACAAGGGTATCGAAAATATGATCAAGGCTTTGCCGGCGGTTCTGGAACGGTATCCCAACACCGTTTATGTCGTGGTTGGTGTGACGCATCCGCATACCCTTAAACAAGAGGGTGAAGCCTATCGTCTTTCTTTGGAACTTCTGGCCGAAGAATGCGGTGTCAAAAAAGCAATTATTTTCCATAATCGTTTCGTGAGTTTGGATGAACTTGTAAAGTTCATTTGTACGACCGACATCTACATCACACCCTATGTCAACCCGGAGCAGATTGTCTCGGGAACTTTGGCCTACGTTGTGGGAGCGGGGAAACCGGTAATCTCGACTCCCTATTGGTATGCCCAGGAATTGCTCGATGATAACCGGGGTGTGCTCGTTCCTTTCAATGATCCCGAAGCCATTGCGGCCCAGGTGCTTTTCCTGCTTGAGAACAGCGTCAAACGGCATGCGATGCGTAAGCGGTGCTATCTACTTGGACGGGAAATGATTTGGCCGGTAGTTGCCAACCGTTATATGAAATGCTTCGAGAGTGCATATGAAGAGAGGATGCGGCGCCGGCACGCCATTTTCGTGGCCAAGACATTAAGTCAACGGCCACTCGATCTGCCCCTTTTGAACCTTGGCCATCTGTTCGCTTTAACGGATGATACA
The DNA here is from genome assembly GCA_049679205.1 of bacterium. Taxonomy (GTDB): domain Bacteria; phylum Hydrothermota; class Tepidihabitantia; order SM23-42; family SM23-42; genus SM23-42. The sequence continues at coordinate 3,164 of JBAUFP010000376.1, forward strand.
GGTATACTCCAGCATTC
>JBAUFP010000377.1:0-1640 GCA_049679205.1 bacterium
GAGTACGATAATATTTTAGCCCATGAGGATAATACTGCTATTTCTACTCAGCTCGCAACCGACAGAAGCGGAGGCCATCGCATTGGGGAGACGCTTCAACAGGGTCGAATGCTACAACAGCAAACTATATCTATCCCCACGCATCGGTCAGAGTATCGCGCAATTTGTGACCCCAGACAGCTTCAACTTGATATCTGTCACCGATGAAATAAACTATCGAATATACGACTTCCAGATAACGCCCTTTGCTTTATACATCAACCGAGGCACAGCATTGGAGAAGTTCTTCATCACATCAGGCAAGAAAGAAACCATTTATGCATCCCGGGATATTTCATCATTTACTTTGACCCCAGGCGATGAAATTGTCCTGTGCGACCGTCAAACTCATGAATTGATATTCCTGGATTTCACCTATCAGGTTAAATTCAAGATCGAGAATATCAACATCGAGGATGTCCAATGGCATGATACCTTGATCTATGCACTTGCCGCCAACCGGATCCATATCTATGACGAACATGGTAACCTCATTGAGAATCGCACGATCCCAGAACCCAGCAACAGAATAGTCGTCGGCGATCGTGACATCCTGGTCTTCACCGAGCAAAATAACTACCTATATCGGGCCGGTGTCGAGTGGCGCAGAATCGAATTTCCTTTTGCCATCTCCGACATCTGCATAAAGAACAATGTATTCATAATACTCGATGGCAACCGTAATTACATACATAGCTATAATCGCAACGACTTCTGAACCTGTAACAATGGAGTTGGACTCCGCATATTACAGATACGAGGTAATACCTTATGATACCTCATTCTACACATTACCGATCACCGCGCTGTTTGATACCGTAGACAAACGTCAGGGCACTCTGAAAATCAGTGGCGCGAAAGATTTCTCTTTTGATGTTACACAAGGATTCGATCAGGGATTGAAGGTCGATATAACAGGCGAAGTCGAGGGGGTGGGTATTGAGGGCAATCTATCGGACAAAGCAACACCATCTTCAACCGTGCCCATTTCGGAAATCGAAAGAATCAGCGTTAAGGTGTTCACGAAAAACTTCTCGGGCGGAGTCGGGAATCTGACACTTGATTTGCCCTTCGGTATAACGGATGAGATCCGTGGCGGGAGGATCGGGATCCATACCGAAGACAAGAATAAGAATCTTTCCGCATCATACGCGATCAATCGCGGGGTGTTTGTTCGCACTCAGTTTACCGGCGAGGAAGGAAAACAGAGCCCGTACTTTCTCACCGGACCGGTGATCGCAGGCAGTGAGCATGTATACATCACGCAGGGACTGGCAAGACCAGTAATACTCAACCGGGATATTGATTACACGGTTGATTATGAAAATGGTATTCTATCTTTCACAAACCGTCATGTTATTACCAGCCACACGAGCATCGAAGTGGAATATCAGAGAGCCATCGAGGATTATACCAACACGTACGGGCAGACCGATGGTTTATTGAGTCTGGGCAAGATCAGTACATACGGACTCTATCGTTGGAGCACCGATGATGAGAACAACCCCCTGACCTTTAGCCTCAGCCCGGCTGAAATCGAGAGCCTCGCACTAGCTGGTGACAGTGCCCGCGTCTTGCACACCTATGCTGATACCTCAGCC
>JBAUFP010000378.1:0-1725 GCA_049679205.1 bacterium
GGGTAAGGATGCACAGACAATAGTAGTTGGTGATACAATACTGCTGCTCTGGAAAGATACATCAAACGAACCGCTGTTCAGAATTGCATATGCCAAGTCTGATGATTTTGGTGATTCATTCTCTTCCCCGATGTACGTATCGGGCGACATAAATGCGATCGGGAAAATTTCTATCGCTAAGCATGATGACCGCATCAAGATCTCATGGGAGTCAAATGGTAGGGTATATTTCGTCAATTCCAGTGACAATGGCTTCACATTCACGAGTGTTGATTCCCTTGATGAACCCTTTGTATACCTACCAACACTGGGTGCTTCGGACACCGATATTATCCAGTTTTACTGCTCACGCGGCGATTCATTGACCGACGGCTACGCACCTACTGACCCCGATTACTACTATCCACGACATGGCACCGAGATGCTTGGTCTGGTAGGCGGTTATTTTAGCGGCCGCTATATCGGTGTTGCACCTGGCGCGCAATTCATCGTCGCCAAGACTGAGAATCCAGATTCCTTATATGAATACCCTATTGAAGAGGATACATACATTGCCGGTCTTGAATGGTGCGAAGCCCAAGGCGCCGACATTGTTTCCAGTTCATTGGGATATTCAGCATGGTATTCCTGGCCCAGGGATTATGATGGCCGAACTTCACCGGCATCGATTGCTGCGCACGAAGCGACGAAACGTGGTATGTTAGTCGTAACCGCGGCCGGCAATGTCTCGATACCTCGATTGGAAATCCCGGGCGACGCCATTGATGTGATCACGGTCGGCGGGATTGATACGCTGTACAATCGCTGGGAATTTTCCGGTTACGGGCCAACGCATGACGGCAGGATCAAACCAGAAATCGTGTGCCTATCAGCCGCGCCCGTTGTGCTAAATCCCGACTCGACCGATTCTTATTTATACTCTTTTGGCACATCCGGGGCAACCGCAATGATAACGGGTATCTGTGCCTTGCTTCTTGAGGCTCATCCGAACTGGAACGTCGATTCAGTGCGCAATGCGCTGTTCAGCACGGCAAGCTTTGCCGACGCACCCACCGACAGCATGGGATATGGCTGGCCCGATGCCTACGCGGCGATAACCCTATCACCGATTCAGGCCGACACACTGCGGGGTAGCGGCTGGTTAACGCCTTACCCTAATCCATTTATCTTAAGCGAGCACGAGAATATATACGTGCCCTTTAAACTGGACCGAGAATCTGCGGTAGAGGTCAAAGTCTACTCAATGAGCGGGCGTTTAATTAACAACCAAGAGAGAACGGGTTTGCTGTTGCCGGGTCGGTATGACGAAAGGGATCCCCTGGCTTACAACGCGGCGTTCATATGGGATGGCAGGGATCAGGATGGCAACGAAGTCGCAAGCGGTATATACTACTGCGTTCTAAACACACGCGGTGCAGGTAATGATGTCACAAAAATAGCAGTGGTAAAGTAGCTAGCTCAACTTTCTCAGCCACTTCTTGCGCAGTACGGACAAAGGTAAATCGACTAACTTACGCTTGCCCGCATTTATTCTTAGATACTCATCTTTGACAGTTTGGCCGATCCGGGTGATCGGTAAACCATCAAATAGCTTCATAAACGTGGCCGTATCTTTCTTGCGCACCTCGACCAAGAACCGGGTGTTGGACTCGGAGAAGAGAACCGTGTCATAACGCTTCTTCTCACCAAGATAAGGTATATCTTCGATATCAATCTCAACACCAA
>JBAUFP010000379.1:0-2658 GCA_049679205.1 bacterium
ACTGGAACCACAAACACGAAAGAAGAGTGCTTGCCCATTTCGCTGAATACCAACAAAAACAAGGAGTTACAGGATCCAAGCAGGTAGACTACGCAAAATTATGGGATAAATATCTGACCAGTAAAAAAGTAAAACCGAAACAGAAATAGCCATCTTCAATGTTTTCGACCAAGAGGATTGTTTCAATACTCGTGTGCACCCTATTGCTTACCGCGAGCTTCTGTGCTCGAAAACAAGCGGCTAATGGTTATCGAATTGTATCACTCTCCCCGGCCATGACTGAAATACTTTTCAGTCTCGGGGCTGGAGACAAAGTCGTTGGCGTCACCACGTTCTGTGACTTTCCGGCGCAGGCAAAAAAGATTACGAAAGTTGGTGACTTCTCACATCCCTCGATCGAACGTATTGTCGGACTCAAACCCGACCTCGTGATCGTCAATCTGCCCGAACAAATACGCGTTAAAAAGGAACTCGACAAACTCAATATCGTGACTTTTGTATCGGCACCTCGTTCTTTATCCGACATATATCACGAGATATTAGCACTCGGCACGAGGTTAGACCTAGTAAAAAACGCCGACTCACTGGTCGAATACATGAGACGCAATCTGGAAGAGGTCGTCCCCGAGCACCGCCCCAAGACATACGTAGAGATCTCACCCAAACCCATCATTACTATCGGCGCCGACACATTCTTGAACGATCTTATCTACCGAGCCGGCGGGATTAATATCTTCGCGGATTTAGATAAAGACTATCCAGTTGTGGGACAGGAAACCGTCATCCTGAGGAACCCTGATATAATAATTGTACTACATCCTGAAGAAATAGCCGGACGAACCGGTTGGCAGAAAGTTGCGGCGATTATGAACGGTCGGGTATACACGCATCTGAACCCGGATCACCTAATGCGACCCGGTCCGCGTCTAGTCCAGGGTTTCAGACAACTTGTACAAATCATCAATGACTAAACTAATTCTGATTGGTATCGTTTTTCTGCTCGCGATAGCTACCGGAATCCTGGTTGGTCCGATGCAGTTAGATTCGGACATTCTTCAGCTGCGCTTGTCCCGGGTTATCCTCGGTATCTTTGCCGGTGGCATTTTGGCCTTTTGTGGGTGCCTGCTTCAAGGGCTATTCGGTAACCCTTTGGTTGAACCGTATACTTTAGGTTCAGCGTCGGGTGCTGCCCTGGGCGCATCGATCGGCATCCTAATCTTCGGTGCGATAAGCCCGGTCCTTGCATTCCTGGGTTCACTCGGAGTTGGTTTCTTCGTCTACACGGTTGCTCGCATCGAAGGCGGTGTCCTCAGGGACCGGCTCATTCTTGCCGGTGTGGTCTTGAGTTTCCTCTGTTCCTCCCTGGTGATGATCATTATGGTCATGGGCGGACGCGAACTATACGAGATCCTCTACCTTCTCATGGGCTATCTCGGCATCATCATCAATGCGACAAACCGAATCATGATAATATCCCTGATCTTGATTTCGATAGTCATAGTCGCTTTCCTGTACCGGTACCACCGCGAGCTCGACATCATTTCCCAGGGCACCGAGACCGCGGCCGGGCTGGGCATCGACATTCAGAAGTTCTCGCTCATCATCTTCTTTTCCAGTGCACTCCTGGTCGGTCTCACCGTATCCATTGTGGGCGCGATAGGATTTGTCGGTTTGATAATACCACATGTCTCTAAGCTTCTCTTTGGACCAAGACACCGGTTCAACCTCGGCGCATCGTTCGTACTGGGTGCCACTTTTTTGATTTTCGCCGACACGCTTTCGCGCATCATTACGGTTTATGAACTGCCGGTTGGTGTCGTCACGTCACTGGTTGGTGTGCCCTTTTTCCTATATCTGTATAGAAAATGATAGCTATCGAAGCAAAAAAAATCGACTTCTACTACAATACAACTCGAGTCATACACGACGTATCGATGTCTTTAAAACAAAGCGCATTTCTGGGAATAATCGGTCCAAACGGTGCCGGCAAATCAACCATGCTGCGCCTACTCTGTGGTATACTGAAACCGAATCAGGGCGCAGTTCTGCTGTTCGGCGAGAATCTCTCCAATCAATCACATAAGATTATTGCCCAACAGATCGCCTTTGTGCCTCAAGAGACGCACTTTGCTCTTGATTTTCCAGTCAATGAGATTGTGCGTATGGGGCGTTACCCGTATAAACGCCCGTTTCAGCGGGAAGACTCGGCAGATCATAACGCGGTCGAGTATGCACTCAAAGCAGCAAACCTTGTAGAACTACACAAGAGACCGATCAATTCACTTTCTTCGGGTGAAAGGCAGCGTGTTGTCATCGCCCGTGCCCTTGCCCAATCGCCCCGAATATTACTGCTTGACGAGCCAACCAGTCACCTTGATCTGCATCATCAGTTTGCGATAATGGAACTCCTTAAGAAGCTGAATGCCGCTGGCATTTCGATCGCGGTTGTGCATCATGACCTGAACCTAGCAAGTCTGTATTGTCACCATCTGGTACTCATGCATGGAGGCAGGATATACACTGAAGGTAGACCAAATGACTTGCTCAATGAAAAAACTCTCAAAGATGTGTATGGAGCAGAAGTGAAAATCGTACGTCATCCGGACAAAGATGTGCCGCAGATATTCCTGCATACGGAGGCCGGCCATGAAGATACTA
>JBAUFP010000380.1:0-2228 GCA_049679205.1 bacterium
GTGTAACCGCATCTAATTTCAATTATGCGCTGCGCCAGGATCCCGGCGTTAACAACGCACTTGGCCGTATCAAATTCATGTTTCCTAATAAATACAATGTATATATCCATGATACACCTGCGAGGGAGCTGTTTAAGAAAACTGAACGTGGTTTTAGTTCGGGGTGCATCCGCATCGAAAGGCCTATTGACCTTGCCGAATATGTGCTCAAAGAAGATCCCACATGGGACAAAGATAAGATTATCGCGGCAATCAACAAGGGGGAGGAGCAGACCGTGCGTTTGCCAGAAGCCATCCCCGTACACCTCTTATACTGGACCGCGTGGGTCGACAACGAAGGCAATCTCCAACTACGCAATGATATCTACGAACGGGATAGCATCCTGTATGAAGCACTTTTTGAAAAACCGCCTGAACGTTAGCCGCAAATATTGATGGCACCCACAATCAAACTACAGATATTCGTTGGTATTTTCTTTTTACTTGTTTATCAAGCGGCAGAATTCAGTTCTGGAGAACTGGCATTCACCGTTAAATTCAGAGATGAACTATCACCCTATAGAACAATGAGCGCATTCGTTTTACCGGATGAAATCCTTAAACTCGAGATTATACGGGGGGCAAATAAAGGCACATACTTATGCAATGTTGAATCCGGCACATTCGTTACTACGGCACCTACAAAATGGCAATGGCGAGCGCCTTCAGACAAGGGACTCTACCCGATTACAGTGATCAGCCCAACTGGAACCGATACCATGTTGCTCAATGTTTTTGTGATGGTGCCCTATAAGGAACTCGACGGCGAATACTTGAACAGCTATCGGATTGGCAATTACCCGGCAACACCACTCAAACAACTACCCATATACAAACCACCACGTGGTTTTATCGAAGTCACGAATGATAACCAAGATACGTATGTAAGCCCGCATTTTAAACTGAAGCAATTCCTGTGCAAGCAGGCTGGTGATTATCCCAAGTACATTGTGTTACGTGAGCGCCTTCTGCTGAAGCTAGAGTTGATTCTCGCAAAAGTTAATGACGAGGGTTACAAATGCGAAACATTCCATGTGATGAGCGGCTACCGCACGCCTTACTATAACAAGTTGATCAAAGATGTGAAATACAGCCGTCATGTGTGGGGTGGAGCGGCAGATATCTTCATCGATGAAAACCCTGCAGATGGAATGATGGATGATCTAGACAAAAATGGCGTAATAGATTATCGTGATGCGAAAGTCCTCTACGACATAGTTGACAATATATATGGTAAGCCGTGGTATGAAAGATTCATTGGCGGACTCGGCCAGTACGAAAAGACAGCTAATCACGGCCCATTTGTCCATATTGATGTGCGCGGATTCAGAGCGCGCTGGGGGAAATAAATAAAGGAACCTGGTCTGGAAAGCGGCGTTTCTGAACTACAGAGTCATTATGTCACCGAGTCATTGATTATAGTAACTGGGTTATTGTGTCATTACACAAGGCTAATGAGTTATTATGTTATTAAGTAATTAAAAACTTGGGGATTGCATGGAGAAAAAACATGAGAAATTATCAGCGATCACTTGCGTTTGTCCTAATATTGATTATTGGGGCTACTAGCATGCAAGGGCAGAAACCGAAACGGGTTGGATACCGGGCGTCAAAATTTGGCAAGTATGTGGGCTATTCACAACCGCTCTACGAGGAATGGACAAGGACATCACGCTATATTGAGATGTCGGACGGCGTGAAGCTGGCAATGGATGTTATACGTCCCGCAAAGAACGGGAAGCCGGCTGAGAAACCGATGCCGGTGATCTGGAACTACTACATGTACGTACGCGCTGAAATGCAGGAAGGAAAAGTTGTCTCAATAGTCGATATTTCAGAGGCATTACAGACCCTGGTTAAACACGGATACATCATTGTTATTGTAGATACACGTGGGTATGGAGCGTCATACGGCAGGAGCACCAATCCAGTGACTCACGAAGAAGGGAAGTACGGATACGAAATCACCGAATGGCTGGCGGCGCAGCCATGGTGCAACGGAAAGGTGGGCATGTACGGACATTCTTACAGTGCCCACATGAATTTCCTAATCGCCAGCCAAGCTCCGCCAAGCCTGAAAGCAATTTTTCCATCCATGGGAGCTTTTGACATTTATCAATTACTATATCCTGGCGGTATCTGCCGCAAGGTAATCCTGGAAAACGTAACCGCTTCTTTCCGAGCCCAAG
>JBAUFP010000381.1:0-5097 GCA_049679205.1 bacterium
CCGTATAACCATCCATGCGCGCTTCCAACGCCTTGACCGGGTCTATCTCAGTAACAATGACTTGAGCGCCCATTCCCTTGGCGCGCATGGCCAAACCTCGACCGCACCAACCATAGCCAGCGACTACGAAATTACTGCCGCTGATGAGAATATTCGTCGCTCTCAGAATACCATCAATTGTTGATTGTCCGGTTCCATAACGATTATCAAAGAGATATTTCGTTAAGGAATCGTTAACAGCAACAATCGGGAAACTCAAAACCTGATCGCACTCCATCTGCTTTAGCCTAACGACGCCGGTTGTCGTCTCCTCGGTGCCGCCCAATATGTCGGTTAGCCGCTGCTTGTGAACCGTAGAAATGAGGTCGGCCCCATCATCGATCAGTACTTCTGGTCGGTGCGCAATAACTTGGTTCATATTCGCGTAGTATGCCTGGCGGGAATCACCCCGGCATGCGAAAACACCGATGTTTTCCATTGCCAGCGCGGCGGCCACATCATCCTGAGTCGACAACGGATTTGAGGCGCAAAGCGTAACCAAAGCACCCCCGGCGCGCAGCGTCCGTATCAAGTTTGCGGTCTCAGAGGTAACATGCAGGCAACAACCAATGCGTATATCCTTCAACGGCTTTGTCTTCTTAAATCTCTCCCGGACAAGCTTCAAAACCGGCATCTTCGTATCTGCCCATTCGATTCTCTTGTCGCCTTCCCCAGCCATACTTTTATCATATATGTTGTACTTCATCAGCTTACCCACTTTCATTTGACGCCTGCCTCTCGTTTTATCGCATCTGCCATATCGCAGAGTTCCCAGTTAAATCCCTCTTCTTCACGACCGAAATGACCGTAGCAAGCAGTGCGCCTGAATATTGGTCGGCGTAGGTTCAACTTGTCAATCATACCCTGAGGAGTGAAATCAAAGAGCTTCCGGATAATACTCACGATCTTTTCATCGGCAATCTTTGATGTGCCAAAAGTGTTAACCGTAATAGAAGTAGGCTCGGCAACCCCAATCGCATAAGAAATCGAGAGTTCTACCTTTTTGCATATACCCGAGGCGACAATGTTCTTGGCAACGTATCGCGTCATATAGGATGCTGAACGGTCTACCTTGGTCGGATCCTTACCGGAAAAACAACCTCCCCCATGATGCCCAATGCCGCCGTACGTGTCGACCATTATCTTCCTGCCCGTGATACCCGTATCGCCCTGGGGACCACCAATAACAAAACGACCAGTAGGATTGATCATCAATTTAGTCTTCTCGTCGATCAATTCCTTAGGCAAAATCTCTTCGATGACCAATTTCTTTATGTCGATATGAAGCTTCTCATTGCTGACATCAGGATGATGCTGCGCCGAGAGGATTATTGTATCAACCCTTACCGGTTTGTCATTTTTGTACTCGATGGTCACCTGGGATTTACCATCCGGATGCAGGTAGTCAACTACATTCGTTTTTCTGATCTCGGTTAGACGCCGGACAAGCCGGTGGGCGAGCATTATCGGTAGGGGCATGAGCTCAGGCGTCTCATCGGTCGCATAGCCGTACATCATACCCTGATCACCCGCGCCGCCGATATTCACCCCCATTGCGATATCACCGGACTGCTCCTGGATCGCAGAGATCACGGCACAAGTGTTAGCGTCGATGCCCATGTCCGAGTCGGTATATCCAACTTCATACAGGAGGGCCCGAACAATCTCCGGAAATTCAACATAGCATTCAGTCGATATCTCGCCGGCAACAAATATCATGCCCCGAGTAGCCAGTGTCTCGCAAGCCACCCGGCCAAACGGGTCTTTCTCTAAAATCGCATCCAGAATGGCGTCGGATACCTGGTCACAGATTTTGTCCGGATGTCCTTCAGTAACTGATTCGGAAGTAATAAAATAGTGTTCCATTTGCCTCCTTTTTCGCTATTATAGACAAATTCACGGGAAAATCAAGATTTTGATGTTATCGTTCAAAACTACTCTTTTTCCCTTTTTTGTTCAATCCTTAACAATCTGATAAGAAATTCCATTAAACGGCTAGATTCTGAACACAATTCTCTTGACAGCGGTGGCTTAACAGCATAATCTCAGTGGCTGGCAATGAGACAACGAGTAATATCCTCTCATCCAAACCAGCACTAGACTCACGGAAACGGAAATTTAAAGTTCTGTGAGATATCCTGTGAGAAACTGTTGATATTCGTGGTTAACATAAAATGTACGAATGTTCGATTGATAGATTCTTTTAAAAAGGAGGAAGTCAATGGTCCATTTATGTATGGGAATTTTTCTCTTCGCCAGTATGAATGGCAAGATCCAGGGTACGGTCAGCGACGGGAAAACCGGCGAGCCTATAGTCGACGCTAATGTACTCTTGTTGAACAGTGACATTGGCGCGGCAACTGACAACGAGGGTAATTTCTTCATCCTCAATGTTGCGCCGGGCGATTATAAACTCGAGGTTTCATGTCTCGGCTACGGCACAAAACGCATCGCAAACGTGACCGTTGAATACGACAAAACCGTACGCCTTACGATTCCGCTCGAGCCCACTAATATTGAAATCGCGCCGGTAACCGTCACCAGTGACCGACCCGCTGTATCAAAAGATATGGTAGGCACTACCTATCTTGTAAGGAAAGACGAAATCTCTTATCTGCCGGTTGACTACACCATCGATCTGGTTGCCTTCCAGGCCGCGGTTGCTCGACGCGACACCACGCTGCATGTCCGCGGTGGCCGCGCCACCGAAGTGCAGTATATGATCGATAACGTACCCATAATGGACCCCCAGACCGGCGATATGGCAATCAATCTCTCAAAGGGTATCATCGATGAAGTCATCTTCTTACCCGGCGGCTTCAGTGCCGAGTACGGCCGCGCAATGTCCGGCATCATAAATATGATCACAGCTCGTCCGGCCGACAATTTGAGCATGCGGGTTCGTGGCAAGACCGAGCGAATAATGCCCCCAGACCATGACTTCGGCTACGGGAATCTAGAATCTTCAGTACATTTACCCGTTAACAAACGCCTAAAGGGTTACCTTTCACTCGATGTCATGCATACTGATGACTGGGATCCACGATTCCATATTTTGCCGCACAAAGAACGCGACGACTACTCTCTTTATGGTAAATGGCTTTATGCAATTTCAGGCAAATTAAAGACGGCACTCAGCAGTGCCATGTCGAGAAGTCAATTCGATCGTTACGAAACGCTCTGGAAATTTAATCTGGACCATTATCGCTCTGATTTGCGCAAGGGGAATATGCAGGCCCTCAATATCAGCTATCTGCCCGATACTCGCAAGTTCTTTCAGTTAACTGTTAGCCGCCTATATAGCCACAAGACATACGGGGTGCGCGAAGATATTAGCTACAACACCTTCGATGATTTCTCTTTCCGACCCTACGCCTCGCTGGAATGGCAACGACCGAGCTTAAACAACCCATTTGGCGCTTATGTCATGAAACCATACGGTGCCGGAGATTATCCCGAATACGGAGATAAGACCTCACAGATAATAAAGGGTGCGCTCAACACGGATCTTCAGATACACCGGAATCATCAAATAAAAGTGGGCGGTGAGTACGTTTTCCAGGATTTCGACAGTTTCATCTACTTCATCAGTGACAGTTCACATCAACTGATCGACGATTATCATTATCAACCCAAGGAATATTCTGTTTATGTTCAAGATAACATAGATTACAAAGGTTTATACGCAAAGATCGGCTGCCGGTACGATTATTTCTTCAGTGATATTGAAGGCATTGAGCCCAAGCATTACATTTCACCGCGGCTTGGGTTGGCTTTTGAAGTAAACGATAAATTCATCTTTCGAGCAAACGTAGGTCAATATGCGCAACCACCTCTGTACGACTATATGTACAGTTACTATAATCTATTGCCATTGCCTTCCTATCTTTTTGGCTACGTACCGATTATCGGCAACCCCGAACTCTCACCCGAGAAAACAGTAAGCTATGAGTTGGGTCTACAAGGCGAAATCAGCAAGGACCTGAGCACCACCGTGAATATGTTCTACAAAGATGTAACCGATCTCATTGGCACACGACAAGTTAGACTACTGCCCCTGCATCACGAATACTTACAATACGTGAACATTGAGTACGCGAACATCAAGGGCATTGAAACAATACTCGAGTTCGACCAAGGTATGTTCACCGGTAAGATATCCTACACCCTTTCCTGGGCAAAGGGCACCAGTTCTTACGCTTCAGAATTTGGTGATACGATAGTGGAGCGACCCGCGTCAGACTATTACCTCGATTTCGATCAACGTCACCGGATATTCATTCAAGGTATATTTCACCTGCCCTTTGCATCACGGTTATATGTGTTCGGTTACTTTGGCAATGGTTTTCCATATACGCCGCCCGACCCAGAAGGCAAATACGAAGAGCGAAATTACGAAAGGCTACCTTTACAAAGGCAGATCGATTGTGTCATATCCAAAACCTTCAAAATTGGCGGCTTGGCACTGAATCTGGATTTCGAAATCATCAATCTCCTGAATCAGCAGTACGAAATCAGCCCCCACTACCCCCAGCTGCGTGAGGTTCATCTTTCTGACTTCGATGACTTTCTATCATTCGAGAGCAATTACTACAGCCCCGCGGCCGATGCTAACCACGACGGGTTGATCACGCCAATTGAAGATTATGAGTCTTATCTGGCAATAAGACAAGCGACCGACGATGAAATTCACGCCTACAGCGCGCCGAGAAGGGCGCGGATTGGTTTTGCAGTCAGCTACTAGTGGATCATTGATGCTCAGGTAAGTAAGTCCATAACGGAGGAGGAGGGACGTGATCAGCCTGTTGTTCAGCGTATTACTATTCAGCAGCGTTACCGGAAAAATCCAGGGTAATGTCATCGATGAAAAGACACGAGAGCCAATCCAATATGCAAATGTTGTCGTCATAAATACAGAAATGGGTGCGGCTACCGACGCCGACGGCAATTTCTTTATTCTTAACGCTCCGGCCGGTAGCTATACGGTCGAGGTTTCATATCTTGGCTATCAGACCAAACGGGTTGTGGACGTTCTGGTTGAATACAACAAGACAGCGC
>JBAUFP010000382.1:0-2693 GCA_049679205.1 bacterium
CTTCAAGAAAGGCTATCCAGGCTGGATATTCGATTATAATGATATTGAAGGGATGAGGAAAAAGATTACTGAGATATATCAGAAATACAGAAAGGGTATTATAGTAAAAGGTAGGACACCATTTACAGAATATACCCGTGAGAAGCTTACGCAACAGTTGGCCGAGCATATCAGGAGAATATAGACATTTCGAATTTCGAAAAGCGAATTGCGGAAAACAAAAAAGCGTATCAGCGTTCCAGATAAACAGTGGGTTGAATTTCAGACGGGATGTCCCGCCCTTACAGGGCGAGGTCCGGCGACTCTCGTAGAGTCGTCGAGACTCTACGGAGATTCTCGTTTTCCATTGGAAAACGGAACTGAATTTTCTAGCTGCATCAAAGACAGAAGTGGGCCGAATTCGCATCCCGCGCTTTCTGGCGAAAGTACGGGATGCTCAAATTTCCAGCCAAATCGGTAGGAATGTGTGAGTAAATTTCGCTCCCCGCACCTTATTCACAAAACTTGTGAATTTTGAATTCAAACGCACTATGTCCGTCGGGTAATTTTATGTTCCATAGGTTTACGCCAGATAAAGGTGCGGGATGCTGAAATCGGCGGCCGCATCTATCTTCTTTTCACTCGATTTCTGCGGGCCGATTTCGCATGGGCAGGGAAGGATTCGAACCTCCGAAGGCCTTCGCCAGCAGATTTACAGTCTGCCCCCGTTGTCCACTTGGGTACCTGCCCTAAAAGATCGTTCAATGGTAAAGGGTAGCGACGCCCGACAACCCATGCGACTTGCTTTGTTCGCAAAAGCCGGCGGCCAGATTCGAACTGGCGACCTGCTGTTTACAAAACAGCTACTCTACCACTGAGTTACACCGGCAGCATCATTATTATGCGGGTAGCTATCCCGGCATTGCTAGGTATAAATTTTGATACGCCAATAATAATACAGAAAAACGAGACAAAGTCAAGAAGATACAGGATGGTCATAAGGCTAATGTTGGGAAGCTGGATACAGAATGGGTAATTGGTAATGGTTAAGATGCTGGAAACTGACCGAGATACTTGATTCTGGATACTCGATACATGATACAGAATTAGATTTCAGGTTCCAGCATCTCAACCTTTGCCCTTAGACTATTCTTAGCGTAGTATTACCGCTTTCTCTACTTTACTGTAATCGGTGGTCTCTAGTTTCACAAAATAGACACCAGCTGGAACCTTGCGTCCAGCGTCGTCGTGGCTATCCCACGTAAATGAAAAGTAGCCTGGTTCCATGATACCATCCGCAAGTATTCGAACAAGCCGTCCGCAAGCATCGTATACGGCCAGACGCGTCTGCATTCTACCTGATATCTGATATTGAATAACCGGCTGTTTCCCTGGGTTTGGGTAGACAGTATTCATCCGTGTAAGAGGCGGCAAATTTGTGATTTTTCTTTCACCAAGGATACCGGTTGGCATAATGCCAAAGAACTGCATGATCGAATCCAAAAGTACCGCACGGGTTGACGGTGGGAGGTTGTCATCTAGCAGACCTAGTTCGAAATTAGTGCCGACCGTTTTGTATGTGCCGGCATCATTCGCAATACCGCAATTGTAGTTATTGTCATCGTCGCGCAGAATGACATACCCAGAAACAGACGGCATTATGTAATCCATTGAATTGTTTTCACCACTGTATTGAAAATACATGCCTTGGGTAAACGTACCGCTTTCACCGGCCAATGGCCCAAGGTTATTCATGCCGTTACCAGCAGGACTGATCCCGAATAGAGGTCCAAAATTGTGCCCACCGTACAGAGGGTCGTTAAACCAGACATCTCCGCCTTCAAGGTAAGCGCGGCCGCCATTCTCCACGAAATTCTGTATGGCCATTGCCTCAGATGTACCGCTGCTTATGAAATAGTTGTTCGGATTAACACCGAGACAGATGAAAAGTGACTGGTAGGCACTCAAATCTGATGTAAACGTGGTATCGTGGTCACCGATGTATCCGAGGTTGCCGAGAATGCTATGAAAGTTCTGCCCGGGCGTTGAAGTCATGTCCGGATTCCAGATATAATAGTGTTTCTTGCCGACGGTGAGGCTGAATGTGATGGTGTCAGTGTATACGCCTGATGTTAAGGCGATTTCGAAATCAGCAACCGTGCCGAGCGGTGTGGAAGCAGAAGCAGTAATGGTATAGGGATTGGCATTATTGTTAGCCGTGTCGCCTGGTGTGATCGATCCAAAACTGCCTATGCTGTCAACGACCGTGACATATGACGAATTTATAGAAAGTATGCCGCTCACATTATCAGCAATAGCGTCGCCAATGTTGCCAAGAGTTATCATCATGTCGGATGTTTCTCCCGGCTCTAAGAAACCATTGCCGTCCATTACTGTGGCATGCTCGTAGACTAATACTGGGGCGTAAACCGCGAATGTTGTATAAGACGTGAACACACTGTCGTTGAGGTCGTGGAAATCAAAATCAAATGTTACCGCTTGTCCATTTGGACAGTTATTGGCAACACTGAACACATATTCGGGGTTCGTATAAGCAGAATCACCTGAATTGATGTTACCATAGTAGCTGGAATCGGTGCTTATACTCACGTATGTGTTTACAGTCGAAAGTAGACCGTATATACCTTGGGCAGTTGATGTCCCGACATTCTTGACCCATGCTCCATAGTCTATTGTCTCGCCCGGATTGACAT
>JBAUFP010000383.1:0-2316 GCA_049679205.1 bacterium
ACGAAATCCGAAACAAATCCAAAATCCGAAATACAAATTACCAAAACGACGCGATACGCTTGACGCGGAACGCCCCACGCCACTATGCTCACTTGCGAATGACTCAGTGACAATATCTGCGCCAAAGCGTACGAAGCGATCCTGCGTTCCCTGTGCGTCTGTATCGTGTATCAGCCCTTAATCGCCTTCTCGAGCCTTCTTTGAGCCCTTTCGCGCCCTGTTGCGTATGACATAGTGACTATACGTTCGGATTTTCGCTTTTCGAAATTCGCAATTTCCCTGTCTGATCCTCTGGTAATCTGATCTGCTGTTTGGTTATCCCACACATCCTATCAGGTGTTTTACTATCTAGAATCAAGAATCGAGAATCCAGTATCAGGGAGTATGTTAATGACCCAATGACATAATAACTTAATGACTAGGTCAATACCAGATATTGACTCTGGTTTCCATATGTATATAATTTCCTAATATGGATTTATTCAAGAAGTGTGAGACCCTTGTGAATACAGTAGAGCAGGCACAGGCAATCGGAATCTATCCATTCTTCACACCCATTCAATCCACCCAGGATCATCGCGTGAAAATCAATGGTGAGGAATTCGTCATGATTGGCTCCAACGGATATTTGGGACTCGCGGCCGACCCAAGGATGAAGGAAAAAGTGATCCAGGCCGTGGAAAAATACGGCTCGACCTGTTCCGGCTCGCGTTTTCTGAACGGCACCCTTGATATCCACGTGAGTTTGGAAAAGGATCTTGCTGAATTCTTCGAAAAAGATGGGGCGATCGTCTTCTCGACTGGTTTTCAGACTAATTTGGGTATTATCTCATCGATTGCGGGTAAGGATGATATCCTGATCATCGATCGTCAAAATCACGCGTCGATTATTGACGGTTGTCGCTTATCATTTGCCGAGCTTAAGAAGTACCCGCATAACGATATGAACGAACTGGAAAGACTTCTTAAGGCATTACCTGCTGACAGGGGGAAGTTGATCGTCGTCGATGGGGTTTTTAGCATGGAAGGCGATTTGGCTAATCTTCCAGAGATCGTCCGTCTCAAGAAGAAATACAACACGCGGCTACTGGTCGATGATGCTCACGGTATCGGCGTTTTGGGGAAGAAAGGCCGGGGGGCTTGTGAGCACTTCAATGTGTTAGCCGATACGGATATCATCATGGGTACTTTTAGCAAGGCTTTTGCTTCACTTGGCGGATTTGTGGTTGCCGAAAAGGATGTTATTACACACGTCAAACACACTGCACGCTCGCTTATCTTCTCAGCCAGCATGACTCCGGCTTCGGTGGCAGCCGCGCAGTTTTCACTAGATGTGATTAAAACAGAACCCAAGCGCCGCGCGCGTCTCTGGCAGATTACCGAGCGTATACTCGACGGGTTTAAAAAGATTGGTTTGAATATCGGGGAATCAGAAACCCCGGTTGTTCCGGTCATCATTGGCCCGGACGAGATGTGTTTTGCATTCTGGAAAATGCTCTTTGCTAACCATGTATTTGCGAATCCTGTGATTTCCCCTGCCACACCGCCGGGCCGGGCTTTGATCCGGACCAGTTATATGTCCACGCATACGGATGACGACATTGCCACTGTGCTCGAAGTGTTTGAGAGTTGTGCAAAGGAACTCGGCTTGGTGAAGAAATGATTTCAATTGTACGGGTCGAAAATGAAGCGCAATTAAAGCAATTTATTGATTTCCCATACAAACTGTACGAAAACGATAAGTATTGGGTTCCTGCATTGAAGCGAGATGTTTATCATCTCTTTGACCCGGCTGAGAATCCCTTCTGGGAACACTCAGACCGGGATCTATACCTTGCTTTCCATAATGAGCACTTAGTCGGTCGCATTGCTGCTATTGTTGATCATAATTACATTGAATTCTGGAAAGAGAATACTGGCTACTTTGGTTTCTTCGAATGCGAAGAGGATCCGGAGTCAGCCAAGGCGCTATTTGATGCGGTAAGAAGATTCCAGGCAGAAAAGGGGATGGATAAGTTCATCGGACCGATGAATCCGTCAACCAATGACGAGTGCGGTTTTCTGCTCGAAGGTTACTTCTCATCACCGATGATCTTGATGACGCACACTCCGGAATACTACCACGACCTCGCTCAGGCATCCGGGTTGGTCAAGGCTAAAGACCTCAATGCCTATTACGTTAATACTGAAGACGCACCTATAGAGTATTTGGAGCGAATTTGTTCGATTGTCCGGCGCCGTGTTCAGGATATGAAGATCCGTTCCGTGAACATGAAGGATTTCTCAAACGAAGTCAAGAGAATACAAGAAGTGTAT
>JBAUFP010000384.1:0-2240 GCA_049679205.1 bacterium
CTAAGAAACTTGATCCTGGTAAGTACGAAGACCAGTTTCGCCTCATCATTGCGAGTCTCGATAATCTGCTGAAAATGACTGAAAAGGGTATATTGAATTCGGTACAATCATTCAAAGACAAGGTCATTGTATCGGCGGCCCTGATATATATCCAAGATGAGTTCGTGCGTAAGGATCCTCAGTTAAAGAGAATAATCCAGCTTTTTATTTCACTCTACTACCAATTCCGCGATCGCCCTTAGGACACAGAACGCACTGAATATATAAAGACACTGAAGACACTGAAAGAAAGGACACTGAAAGCACTAACACAGAAAACACAGAAGCGAAAGGGACACTGAAGACACTAACACTGAATGCACAGAAAAGAAAAAGACACAGAACGCACAGAATAAAAAAAGACACGGAAGGCACTAACACTGAAGATACTGAATAAAAAAGGACACTGAACACACAGAATTAGTTGTACTCGATACGGTCCGATGACATGCTGGTAATTGCGTTCCTTGATCTATTTTCTAATTGATTCATCGACAACATACAGAGGTGTAGTGTAAAGCAATTATGAGGAATAGATGCCACTAACTCGGTGCCGCGAATGTCAAAAAGAAATAAGCACCGAGGCGAATAACTGTCCCTATTGTGGTGCTCCTTTTCCAGCGAGGAAGAAGTGGCAGGGTTGGGGGTTCGAATACAGGTCAAAGCAGACATTTTACGGCTACCCCTTACTGCACGTCGCGTTCGGGCGGGACGCTCAGAATAGAATTCGCGTGGCCAAAGGCGTGATCGCAATCGGTCAGTTCGGTATCGGTTTGATCACCTTTGCCCAGTTTGGTATTGGTATTCTATTCGGTTTCGGGCAGTTCATTCTGGGCCTGACCGGCCTTGCTCAATTCGCGGTCACCGGCCTTTTTGGAATCGGGCAGTTCGCTACTGGATATATCGCGGTTGGGCAGTTTGCACTGGGCTATTACGCGCTGGCGCAGTTAGGTTTTGCGAAGTATTTATGGAGTTCCGGTACGGCGAACCCGGAAGCTGTGGAATTCTTCCGGCAAATGCTACAATCGGTGAAAGATTTTCTCCATCTATGATCCTGGTGACACATTTGATATATGACCGTCACGTGATATTGTTTGCGTGCATTATCCTGTTGTTGTTCCAATCAGCGCCTTGTTATGCTGAGCGAGAGGGTGGTACTATGAACCAGGCACAGGAATTCAGCGGATTACCACATTTCGAAATTGAGAAGTTGGGTGATGGTGTTTTTGCGGCGATCCATAAGGATGGCGGCGGGGCAATATGCAATGCGGGCATTGTTGACCTGGGTGACCGCACATTGGTCTTTGATACTTTTCTAACGCCGCAGGCCGCCCGTGATTTAAAGATTGCGGCTGAGGCCCTGACTCTCAGGCCAGTGACGCTTGTCGTAAATAGCCACGGTCACAATGATCATATCTGGGGAAATCAGGTGTTCACGGATAAGGCTGATATCGTGTCAACGGTCACGACAACGGAAACGATAGCGTCTGAAGGAATAAAGCAATGCGAATGGTACCGGGAAAATACGCCGAAGCGACTGGCCTCACTCCAGGAGCGTTACGAATCAGTGGAGGATGAGGAGGAGAGGGGTGAATTAGCACTATGGCTTGATTATTACCGGCACCTGGCAGAAGCCATGCCTGCACTAGAGGTTGTGCCGCCAAATATTACCTTTAGCGGGCACATGGTGATCCATGGCTCGAAGCGTACAGCTGAATTGATTGAGTACAAAAACGGACATACCTGTAGTGACCTGATACTCTGTTTACCGAAAGATAGTATCATATTCATGGGGGACTTGCTCTTCATAAATAGTCACCCCTATCTTGGCGATGGCGATCCCGATGCGTTAATGGATATCCTGCAGGAAATACAACAAATGGGGGCGAGGGTCTTTGTGCCGGGTCACGGGCCAGTCGGCAGGATGGATGATTTGCAGATGCTCATTGATTACATTGAGACCTGTCAGGCGCTCGTAAACAGAATTGTCCATGACGGCCAAGGTGAAGAAGCTGTAGATGGGATCCCGGTGCCCAAACCATTTACTTCCTGGCAGCAAGCAGGGTTTTTCAGGAGTAATTTAGGGTTCTTATATAAGCGTCTGTTGCACGAAAAGTAAAACTAATTCTTAATCCGATTAGAGACCAAATTCCCTTTTGAGCAAACATATCGGTATTGATCCAAAACTGAGTAGTCTATTG
>JBAUFP010000385.1:0-2705 GCA_049679205.1 bacterium
GAACAAGGGCATGCCCCAAGGCGCGAGGAAAACGATAAATAATGTAACCGCTACGCTTTGTTCTGCATTTTTGATCTCCCAGGGAAACATGTCAAAAGGATGCACTGCATGAAACAAGAAAACACCCAGAATTGCCAAGACCCGCAGCCAATCGAGGTAGTGTAATCGCACAGATTTCTTATTGGAGTGCTCAGTTTGTGATTCTGCAAATGCCGTATTCATCGCGTGCCTCCTATTCTTTAAAATACTTTTCTTAGGAGTGGCAATCTCCTGAGGAAGTAGGCAATCACAAAGCACAGAAAGATCGCCACAGGTGAAACCAAAGCCCACTTGAGCAGTGGATACAGCTCGAAATCCTTTAGAGCCAAAGCAAGGAAGACAAGCACCGGGGCATGGATGAAATAAACTGTAAATGTGCTGTCCGACATGGCCTTGGCTAGCGTCCCCTGGTGATTAAATTTCTCCCGGAACCAGACCAACAGCACAATAATCATGCCCACGCAAATAAATTCCTCCCAGGTGGAGTAAGCGAATGACTGCCAGGTAAGACCCCCCGCATATGCATCAGTGTTCCCCTCCAACGCACCCCCTAATGCAAACAAGATGGGGAACAAGACTAGGATAAGGAATAAAACAATCCCAAACCATAATTTCCCTGTCGCCACGGAAATCCTCTGGAACCAATTGCCCCGGTAGGCAATTACGCCTACAAAAAACAAGACGATATATTGAGGGACATAGGCCAATGGCAATCCCAGAGGCTTAAAGTATGAATTGATCGGCAGCCAAATACGCATGAAAAAGATAATCACACCGAGGGTAAACGCAAAGATTCCGATAACCAAATTGCTGGGCACCACGATGCTTCTGGGTTGTTCCACGTATCCGGAAGAGTCTTTGGCATAACTGACCACCAGTCTCCCCATTCCATAGACGACGATGAAAATCAACATCAATTCGATGAACCACATGGGACCGACTCCGGGACCGTATTGGCTATAGCTGTTAATATGTCCTTTCCAAAATTGCCAAAAAGTTCCATTGATACCCCATACCTTCCAGAAAGATCTGTCGAATCCCCATACGTGGACACGCATGGCATAGTAGATCAGGGGATCGATCAGAAAGACATATATCAATAGAGGGATCCCCAGTCGTATGAATCGCTCATTGAAAAATTTTCCAGGACCCTTGCGGTCATAGGCGCCGGGTGTAAAGTAACCAGCGATCATAAAGAAAAAACCCAGAACGTAAGGTCCATTGATGGCGCTGAAAAGCGTAAACACCAATGCTGTCAATTCATCCGGCTCACTTTCCTGGTAAGGCCAAAATCCAGGTGCTCCATATGTGACGGCCATATGCCACAGGATTACCATGATGATCAGTAAAGTCCTCAGGTTATCGACATAGAGCAAGCGGGGTCTCTTGTTAGCCATCATCCGTCCTTCTGTAGCTAAACTAGTTATTCTTTCGCTGGTGCAATAACTGATTTCGTGCCAGTCGATGTGTTCTTCTTCAGTCTCATACCAAATAGGAATCGGGTCAGGTTGAAGCGTTTCACCAGCAAGTCATAGACCAGCGTTGTCGCCGCCAAAGAAGCCACTACGATGATCGCGTACTTGAACAATGGACCCAAGTTCCACTGCACTACAAAGTAGGCGATGAAGATGATGACGGTCTGATGCAGAATGTACATTGGGTACGATGCTTCACCGGCATATTTCAAAAATTTGTTTGTGAAGCCCAGAAATTGTTTTCCATAACCTAGAATTGCTATCAAACAACACCAAGCGATCAGATCGTGCGGGATGGGCTGCAACCATTCCCCGCTGATGACTCCCAGCCTTACCAGACTTATCCAGGCGATATACAAGACCACACCAAAAATCAATGCCAATTCCTTAAACTTGGCGATCGCATCCTCAAATCTAGTGTCCGCAACCAGAATATATCCGTAGAAAAAGAACACAAGATAGTAAATTAGGTTTGGATAGAAGTGAAGCAACAGATAGTTTGCTACCATTACTGGTATCGCGAGGGTAAAGATCATGCCGGGGTGGGAAAAGAAACCAGCCAGGCGACCTAACAACCTTTGCCCGGATTCTCGTCTCAGGTATAGGAAGAGCGGTAAACAAACCAGGGAAAAGGCGAACAAGTAGGCGATGAACCACAGATGGCCCATGTCAAATGAGCCTGTATAACGGCTTGTGAAGTAGTCAGGGTAGAATTCCCAGTATGACGTGGTATGGCTAGAAATCTTGTGATTATGAAGCAGACTGATATAAATCTGTGGTGGGACAACAACTAACAAACCAAAGACTAAGGGTACAAGCAGCCGCTTAAAGCGCTCTGTCACATACCGACGGCTACTCCGAAAGCCAAGAGCGAAATAAGTGGAAGCGCCCGCCAGCAAGAATAGCAGTGCCATATGCCAATGATTGGTAAATGTCGCTACAATGGATATTGCAAGACTTTTTTCGGCGTTCTCGATATACCAGCCATCCCAGAGGGAGAAGATGCGCGCAGGGTGGTAGAAGAAAAGCAGTAGCACCGCCAGCACCCTGAGCCAATCAATGTCATAGCGTCTTTCTTTTTTTACCACTGAGCCAGTAGTCATGTTTTTTCTCTCCTAGGATGTCTGTTCGTTCGTCTTCGCGATCGTCTTTTCCATTCTATTTTTTTTTACATCAGGCAAACAATGTGTT
>JBAUFP010000386.1:0-4600 GCA_049679205.1 bacterium
GCAAGCATACTATTGCGATTAAATACATTTTAGAAGTATAATAAAGAGCATAGGTGTGTCAACACCATTTGCATATATCCCCGGCTAGCGGGGACAGGCATGCACTTTTGCACTTTTGGGCGTGATCTATTCTGAGAGGAGGCGAGGGTTATCGTGAATCGTGGGTCTTGTATCATGGATCATTTTTGTGGGGTTCATGGCTGTCTCTTTGTAGATTCGCTATCTTGACATCATGTGTTTTACTTCTATAATAACCCATAAATTTGGCACGAAGTGATATCATTCAGTTGTCATGTTGAAATATATTCTATTATTTGGCTGTTGAGGATAAAGGGATGGTTTTATGAAAGAAGAATATCACACTCCAGGGCTCGATATCGAGAAGATGGTGGCTAATGCCACGGAGGCTGCTGAAGCCTTCCGGCATTATAGCCAAAAGCAAACCGATAGAATTGTGGAAGCGGTTTATAAGGCCGGCTTCAATAAACGAGTCCATCTTGCCAAACTCACGTACAATGAAACCAAGGTGGGCAAATGGGAAGACAAGGTTATCAAGAATGTAATTGCCACTCGTTTTGTGTATCAGGATATCAAGGATGCAAAGACGGTTGGCGTGATTGGTGAGGACGTGGAACAGGATGTTGTCGAGGTTGCCAGGCCAGTCGGTCCGATTTTCGCGATCACACCGATTACCAACCCGTCTTCAACCGTACTTTTCAAAATTCTGATATGTATGAAATCCAGGAATCCAATCATTATCCGGCCGCATGGCTCGGCCAAAAAATGTTCGGTTGAGGCAGCCCGCATCACCTATGAAGCAGCACTTGAAGCGGGTGCTCCGGAGAATTGTGTGCAGTGGATCAAGACATCGACCGAGCAAGAACTGCTGACCTTGATGGCGCATAAGAAGATATCCCTCATCTTGGCTACTGGTTCGGTTAGTCTGGTCAGAGCTGCATTCAAATCGGGTAATCCGGCGATTGGTATAGGCCCAGGGAATGTGCCGGTCTATATTGGGATATCCGCAGATGTCTCTTTTGCGGTTGAACAAATCCTTATTTCTAAAACCTTTGATTATGGGACAGTGTGTGCCAGTGAACAGGCAGTTGTCGCTAACCGTCATAATGCCGATGAGGTGATTCGTGAATTTAAGAAACGGAAGGCTTATTTCCTCTCTAAAGAGGAGATCAAGCGTCTTGAGCCTGTAGCCTTCAATAGGGAACAAAAGGTAATGAAAGTTGAGGTTATTGGCCAGCCGGCGTCACTGATTGCCGAGATGGCCGGTATCAAGGTCCCGTCTGACACAACGGTCTTGATCGCTCGTCTGGAGGAAGTCGGCATTCAGTCTCCTCTTTCGCTCGAGATTCTGGCTCCTATTTTGGCATTCTACGTGGCCGATGATTTTGAGCAAGCAATTGAACTCTGCCGTCAGATCAATCAGCACGGTGGGCTGGGGCATACGGCGAGCATTTTTTCGAATGACGTGGAAAGTATTGCATATTTCACTTCGGCGATCAATGCCGGTCGGGTACTGGTCAACACGCCAGCCTCACAGGGAGCGCTTGGCGGAACCTATAATAAACTTAAGCCCTCGTTAATGCTTGCCTGCGGAACCGGGGGCAAGAATATCACAACCGATAACATTACTGCCCGGCATCTCTTGAACATTTACCGCGTCGCTCGGCGCAAGGTGTGTCCTGATATTGAGAAAGACTTTATCAACAATTATCTTGATGAACGCCTCGATGCCGAGGCCATTGAGGAGATGCACCGCAAAAACCATCCAGCGTAAAGAAATTCAACATTCTGATATTCTGATTTTCTTCAAACTAATGGGGACAGGCATATACTTTTGCACATTTTAGCTTTGTCTATTGATTACAGTGACAAAACCTCCAGGATTACAGGGATATCCATAAAGGGTTGCCTGCGTCTAGCATTCATCAAAAAGTGCAAAAGTATATGCCTGTCCCCGGTGGAATCTGTGATTGGCCATGTGAGTAGTTTGTGAGGGCCGCCATTATGATTACTGTAGACACCGGGGTAGATGAATAGCTTAGGTGATGAAGGGAGGAATACGATGAATAAACCAAATATCTTCTGGGGGATAGTATTGGCCTTCATGGTCATCGTATCGGGTTGTACTTCGACCGAAGACTGTGAGCCGGTCGTGGTTGTGACGAATACCGACTATACTTATGACCCATCGTCTGTGCCCTACAGTACCACTCATGAAATCTTTGCCAAAACATATGCCGGAGCGGACCTTTCCGCCGAGTTGAGGACTGAAATAATCCAAAATATGTGGCGCAAAGCAGAGAACATCGGCGAAGACCCGCAGATACTACACCATTGTATCGTATCTACATACCCTGATTGGAACGTGAGGCCAGATAGAATTCCGTGCTATGCTGAGAAATGCAGATACCAGGGCCAATCGATCTGGGCAATTGCATTCAACCGTGCCAACAGCTTCGACGAAACGTCACTTTCGCATTTTGATCTGTACTTTGTGTCTTACACTACATACGATACATTATATCATACAGGATGTTTTGGAACGGACTAGATCGGTTCGATTCTCGGGGGATGGAGTCAAATCTTCACACTGCACATTGCTTTGGATCGTTGGTTCCATCTCGAGATGTTGATGATGTTTGCTGTGCTATAGCGGTATATATGTAATTTAGGGGTAGTGTGTTTCTTTACCCTTGGCTTTTGTGGTTGATGTGAAGTGTTAAGGATTGATTCTAGCGCTACTCTGGGGGGTCGTAAGTCAAATCTAGAGTAACATCATCGAAGTAGGCAGTGGTTATGGCAGGCTTTTCCTCGTTGTAAGCGAACAAGCCAAGTCGGCCGCTCGAAAGGATATCGTCGTATACAGAAAAAAGTAGCGCATTGTTCAAGCTGAACCTGATGAAAATCCAACCTGCAGGACGTTCCATGCGCAATTTCTGCCAGACCCCAGGGATGGATGCTTGAACCTTGGCATGTATGTTTGTCTTCTGCCCGTTCATTACCAAATCGCAGTATACTGTGTCAGGAGATATTGTGACTATGTAGTAATTATCAACATCCTGATATCTAATGACAAACCCTGCCCGCCAATTATTCCCCGAAGAGGTGTCAACTTTTATGTTCGCTTCGAAGAGAAAGCTCTCAGCTTCAGTCCGGCATAGTGATATAGCGATGTCATTAGCAGCGCTATCTGAACCACGGTATACTTGTGGTACTGAGTGTGTTTCTACCTGTTGGATGTCTTCAGTAATAATCCAGGAGCCGGTCAGAGGCTCAAATTTGTGGGGTGACGAAGTACCCAGAGTTTCGTCTTCAAAGTCTAAAGTGTTCAGTTCTATCCTTAGGCTTTCGATGTACACGCCTGCCCATAAGCCTTCAGGGGGGTAAGTTGCTGTAGAATAGTAGAGTGCTTCGGCATATATGTCGTAGATACCCGGTGTGATTTCCTCAAACTCTATTGTTCCTCCATGATCGCTCGTGTCGGATTGAACGATCGTGCTATTCTGCGTGAGTAAAACCACTGCAGCATCCATGGGATAAAATCCTAACTCATAAACAAATGCTGACAAATACGCTCGGTCCGGATTTTCGGGATCATACATGTTGTCGCGCGGTGCATCAATGCACGTGGTGCTCAGTATGAGAAGAAAAATGCTAATTATGGATGCTTTCATCATAATTACAGGCCGGTTGTATAGTCGATACTTATCGACTCTCCGTTTGAAAGAATATTGAACCCCTTTTTAGCACCCGAGTTGTTAGGCGATTTCCGTGATAGGATCGCATCCAAGATGCTGTATATATAAATCCCAACGAATGCAGTGGCAGTGATAATGCTCGCTTTACGCCACCGATTGTAGTCATTGTAAGCTTGATCCATGTCTTCAACATCTTCGGGCCCAAGTGACAGATAATGATTATGTTTACTGTCAGCCACTAGCCATGTGATCATCGCTCCTGTCAGAGTGAGGCCTGATGCTGCGATAATCGCTCTTCCCTTATTCTCTTCGCCTTTCATGAATTGCCCAATGCCCGGGATAAAACAGGAGCACCCTGCTGATTCATAAGCCTTCTCGCTCTTTGCTTCTTCCAGGACGTATGCAATTGCGGGTGTGACAATCGCTGGATCAAGCTCCAGATCCGGATCTATGCTCAGTGCTTTTTTGAATTGTTCAATCGCCGTATACTTGTCGCCAATAGCCACGTAGTTAAGCGCCATAAAGGTATGGACATATACCTGCAGATCGCGATCATGAACATGGGTGATGTTCTCAAGTTCGTGTAACGACTTGGTGTATGCACCGCGTTCATAATCATCGATGGCTCTCTTAAGAGCATTTTCGTCGGATTCATTTTTGGCGACTTGAGCAGAGCAATAATTCACCCCAGTAAAAACGAGCAATATGCAGAGCATCTCTTTCACCCGTGCCTCCTTAAAATAGAACGAATGTTTTGAACAATCATTTGTACACTTAATAATAGCTGCCTTTGTCAACGAACGCTCACATGAGTCTCACAATTGCCGCAGGGAGATATGAACCGGACAACCAAGCATATGTTTCTCCTTCATCGTCGATTTTGC
>JBAUFP010000387.1:0-3181 GCA_049679205.1 bacterium
CCTGAAATCGATAGGCAGGGAAACCCAGACGCGCACTGGCATGTCGTTGTACTTCGGAGGACTAAACTTCGTCCGCCAGCCATTCTTGATTGCCGCGTTATCGAGCTCCATAAAGCCGCTTGACTCAAGAACTTCAGCAGCAATTACATCACCATCGGTATCCACGAGTAGTTTTAGTACGACTGTTCCCTCCTGTCTCTTTCGCGCTGCATCGGAAGGGTACACGACGTTTGGGATATCACGGATATGAGGTTCCTTTGAAAGAATATAATATGGTACTATAGGCTTGGTTATCGAGTCGTAAGATGCATCAACCGTATCACCCGGCGATATGTGTTTCCATTTTCTTTCCTTCAAGAAGACAAGCTGGCTATCCTCGGTAACGGCAATTGGAGAGACCATCATCTCTGCTCCTTCAGGCAGAGCATACAGCATCCAAGTTTTATCAGCGTACAAGATGACAGTTGCGCCGTTATCGGTCACTGCGGTGTAGCCAGGCGGCTCGAGAGCAGAGCCTAACAGCGACAGCAAGAACACACTCAGCATCGGACTCTACCTCATTTCCCCCTATACAAATCACCTTTTCTGCAAATAAATTTCAATTCCATACTCTATCCGCAATAATTACCGTAAAAAACTACAACCTGTCAATAATAAGAACCATGAACGCCATAGGCATTCACGTTTAACGTCTTGAGTTCTATACCTAATGCTTCGTCTCGTACAGTGCATCAGATACTCATGAATCGTTCATCTTGAATCTGGTCTTTTCTCGGATTAAGTGCTACGCTGTCTTGTTGGTTCTCGCACAAATGCCGACAGAATTACCGACACGATACTCACAATAAGCGCACCCAGGAAAGCTGCCCAGAAACCATCAACGTAGAACCCAACATGAAACCAGTTGACCGCGATAGACGAGGCAAGCCATAAGGTCAAGGCGTTAATAACCAGTACGAAAAGGCCCAGTGTGAGGATAACAAGCGAACAGGTCAGCAACGTCAGTAGCGGTCTCACCACCGCGTTAACGAGTCCCAGAATGACCGCCATCACAGTAAAGATGAGCCAAGCATTACCCTCGATCCGTATGCCCGGCACAAGCCAGGCAGCAACAAACAGAGAAAAAGCAACAATCACCCACCGAATTAGCAATTTCATATTTCCTCCTTATTTTTCAGTAATCGGAATGTAAATGTCTATCTCAATGGCAGGGTTATCCATACCCTTGAACCGTTCATCATAATATTCAAAGTCATACCAGTCTGCTATATCGTACTTTGACTTTGGTAACCATTCGTGGTAAGCATATTGAAACATCTTGAGCAAATCCTTTGTCGTACCCTTACTGGTGAAAACCGCATATGTATGCGCGGGAATAATTTTGCCGGTCATCGATATTGGTATATTGTCCAAATTATCAACCTCCTGTCCCGCTATGTAGAACCACTTCTTTTCCTTCTGAAACTCTTCAGTATAGAACTCAACACCATAACCAACGTTTTCGTTTTTCCATTTCAGATCTTTTCGTATTCTCAGAAAAATATCCCAGGCTTTGGTAAACACACCTGATTCACTGTCACCATATACACCAACACCGATAACACAGAACTGTGGTAATTCAACTATTCTTGGTTCTATAGTCCGTTCCTTTCAAGCATTGTATCCCAGAAGTACTATTCTGTCAACGCCAAGTCCTTTGGAGCACGAATCCAGTTCTTTACATGAACCTACTAGCATGATGGACTGCTTATCAGATTACATATTCCTTGCCCTTGTATCGATTATTCACTTCTATATTGGCAACCCAGGAATAATGCGGCCGTGTACTCTTCTTTTGTAAATCAGGTATTTTTCACCCAAGGTGCGCTCAAGAATCTCCTCCTCGACCAGAGTGTGGAACAGGAGGCCGCACCACCAAAAAGGAACGAGTGCGAGGCCGATCACGGAACGGAACATGATAGCCCAACCGAGACACCAGAGTATTTCACCGAGATAGATAGGGTTCCGCACTAACGCGTAGAATCCCCCCGTCTCTAGCTTCATATGCTTGTGCGGTGCGGTGAGCGGCTTGATAAACAACGAAGGAATGCTGAAAATTAGCCCGATGCCAAAGACAATTCCGCCTACGAACCACTGCCAGCCACTTGCTTCGAACCGTGGCTGCGAGCAGAAGGGTAGCACGAGGATCGCCCTGCCCAGGACGAACGTGAATACTATCATGACTGCGAATAACCGGGACCTGCCGAGTTTGTTGCCGCTCACTATCACACCACCGCCGACAAGGCAAAACATGCTGACCAAAGCCCAAAAGAACGGATCGTATAAAAATGTCACGACAAACCTCCTGTCATTCAGAATTCTACTATCCTGCGTTCCCAGGTCAATACCTTACTGGTACAGCAGGTTCATCCTGCTCCTTAGTGCAGTCCGAGTGCCATAGCGCGATTGACACTAATAGTTAGAAAACTGTAAAAAAAGGGACTCAGGCATTTGTGCCTTCCCTGTTTCTCGATTTCTCGAGAAAGTGAGAAACAGGTTCTCTGCCCACTGATACTCTTGTGTTCTGATATGCTACCTGATAATGACTCAATGACCTAGTGACACAATGACTTAATCATATCGTAGCCTGTGTGTCACTTTATTCTGACTTTTCGTCACTCTGCCCTTGCGAATCCTTATACTCCTTTATCAGCAGGTCTTCCGCCTTAGAAAAATGCATCTGGAATATCCGCCACTCACCATCGATTTTCTCAAGCACTCCGCTCCAACGCACTTTTTCCCAATTTGCCGGTTTACCCTGAAATTCGTTATAGTCGTTCAAAAGACAAGCCCACCACGCCGTTTTCATAGTCGGGGACATGTGAATACGGAAATCATTTATTTCCACTTTCAGGGCTTTGAAATCATCACGCATGAAGAATTTTTCTGTCAATGATTTGAAATCTTCGAACCTCACAATCGTACTCCTGGAATCAGTTTGAAAGAAAAATAGTTCGTCGTTATGAATAACAGTCGAATAGACCAAAGCCGTATCCTTTCCCCGCACTGCCCACTCGATACTTGCTCTAATGGTCTCCTCTATCTCAGCCAACTCATCGTGTGGATTATTAGTATTATTGAATGTATATGGACCAACCATCCCAACCTCCTGATTCAATACATTATTGTCTCTGGATGTTTC
>JBAUFP010000388.1:0-2050 GCA_049679205.1 bacterium
ATGCGTAATAGCTCCAACAATCTATATACTTTTTGCTTTGTGTTGTTGAGGTCACTGGTGCGTCTAATAGTCTCTATTACTGAGTGATTTTGAGATGATTTGGGAGCGTATAATTTCAATCCCTTGAATATCAAGGCGTTTTTTGGCCTATATCCAGCTATCAAGAATCTGTAGTAATATGGTCTCATATTTTCTATTACTCCTAAACCATTGTCTCAGCAGAAAAGACACACGACAATGCTACACGTTGGTGTAACAATCAACTTTTACAATCCAACGCCTTTTGCATAAATTTGAATGAATTTTCGAAGCTCTCAGATGATTTTGGGTAGGAGTGGGGTCAAATCTAAACATTTGACAATCCTCGAGATTGCTTGCAATGACATGATAGATGTTATATCACTGTTCCGCGTAGCGAGATGAATCGAAAAGGCTTACAACCTCTGCCAGACGTTTTTGTCCAGACTCCGGTATTGTATCGCCTCGGCCACATGCTGGATCTTGATATTCTCAACACTATCAAGGTCGGCAATGGTGCGGGCGACCTTTAACACCTTATCATAAGCGCGCGCCGAAAGACCAAAGCGCTCGATCGCGGTCTTGAGCAAGGACTGCGCTTCGTCATCGATCGCACAGTGTTTGCGGATATCCTTGGAACCGAGATGCGCATTGCAGTAGATCCCCTTTTTACCTTTATAGCGTTGGAGCTGCACTTCACGCGCCTTATTCACCCGCGTGCGAATATCGAGTGAGGATTCACCGGGTGCGGTCGATTTCAACTCATCGTATTTTAATGCCGGCACTTCGATATGAATGTCGATCCGGTCGAGTAACGGCCCGGAAATCTTTGAATGATACCGCTGGATCGCAGTCGGCGTGCAACGACACTCATGATGCGGGTCAGTAAAATATCCGCACGGACATGGATTCATTGTAATTTCTTTACAACACCAAAAATCAATCTGACGGTTCAAAGACCGAAAACACTGCCTCACGGATACCCAAGACGACCAAAGACCCTGGGCGAACGAATCAAGAAAAAGAGGATGGACTTGGGGCTATTTCAGAAGGATGTTGCTAGAATCATAGGTGTTTCGACAGACACGGTGACTTATTGGGAAAAGAGTAGAACAAAACCGGGTAAAAATAATCTAAGAAGAATAAAACAATTTCTGGAGATGAAGAAGTAGAGCAACGGATTCCTAATGCCTCCCAAGCTATACTACAACATCACCAAGCCACAGCAAGGTGTTGAAAAATAAGGCTTTGATATCTTTTGGCGAATTCTGTCCATTGGAGAGAATTCTACTTAATGCTGTACGTTCTGAAGTCAGAATGTCACAAATCTGTCACAAGGGGTCGGCGAAAGCCGACCCTCTTTCCTTGTGCCTGCAATATCCGAATCAAAGGCTTTGCACCAGTTGCATAATCCAACAATGTCATCGGGATAGTATAGATAACAAAGGTAGACTAGTTCCTCGGAGTATCTGTTTCTCGCATATTGACAGTCATCTTCAAATGGGTTCTCGAAGGAAACGGGACTCTCGCTGCAAGTGGAGAGCCTGCCAATAGATCAATCCCATATATTCTGTGTTTGACATTCAGCAAAAAGTGATTATAATAGAGAAGGCATAGTAAGTTAACGCGACGCTCTGCTTTTGTCTTGGATTATCGTCCAAACAAAAACTCATATGGATATGGTTTTGTCATGATTGCCTGTAATTTCCACATTTTTTTGGCTGATCATCGATTATGAAAAAGAGAATTCTATATATTCATGACGAAAAGGGCATTGAATACGGTGCCCATTATATAAATAACCTGATAGTGAAAAAGCTACGTGCTAAGGGGTTTATTGTTGATAGCATGTATCCCAAGGAAAATGTTAATCTATTCTCCAAATCACTCAGCGGCATTAGCGATATCCTATTTTATCATTCACTAATCGAAAAAAGAAAGGAAATCAGCAAATACGATGTTGTGCAGGGTACAACTTACACACCCTTGGCTTTTCTGGACAACGGGGTTCCTATTGTATCACTTTTTGGAT